>CALGOD010000611.1 GCA_937957845.1 uncultured Nocardiopsis sp. | reverse complement strand
GCCGACCCCGAGCGGCCGCTCAAGGTGGTCGTGGCCGGACACGACATGAAGTTCTTCACCCGGCTGGCCGAGTACCTGGACTCGCTGCCCGGGCTCGACGTACGCCTGGACGAGTGGGAGGGGCTGAGCACCCACGACCAGTACCGGTCACGGGAGCTGGCGAGCTGGGCCGACGTGGTGATCTGTGAGTGGTGCGGGCCCAACGCGCTGTTCTACTCCAAGTGGAAGAGACCCGACCAGCGGCTGATCGTGCGGCTGCACCGTTTCGAACTGTACGCGGAGTGGCCGCGCAAACTCGACATCGGCAAGGTGGACGCGGTGGTGTGCGTGAGTCCCCACTACGCCAACCTGACCCGGGAGTTGACGGGGTGGCCGGCCGACAAGGTGGTCGTGGTGCCCAACTGGGTGGACGACGAGCAGCTGGACCGTCCCAAGCTGTCGGGTGTGGAGTACTCCCTGGGCATGATCGGCATCGCACCGTCGCGCAAGCGCCTGGACCGGGGCCTGGACGTGCTGTCGGAGCTACGGCGCATGGACCCGAGGTACACGCTGTCGGTGAAGACCAAGCAACCGTGGGAGTACTGGTGGATCTGGAACCGGCCGGAGGAGCGGGCCTACTTCGAACGCGTCTACCGGCGGATCCAGCGCGATGAACGCCTCGCCTCTGGGGTGGTGTTCGACCCCTTCGGACCGGACGTGGCCACGTGGCTGCGGCGGGTGGGCTTCATGCTCTCCACGAGTGACGACGAGTCCTTCCACCTGGCCCCGGCCGAGTGCGCCGCCTCCGGTGGGGTCCCCGCGTTGCTTCCGTGGCCGGGTGCGGACACGATCTACGATCCGCACTGGATCCACGACGACGCCGTGGCGATGGCCGAGGCCATCCACGCGACCGTGACCGAGGAGCGGTTCGCCGCCGAGGCGGAACGCGCACGAGGAGAGATCACCAAGGCCTACGGGCTGGGTCGGGTACGCGCTCTGTGGAGCGACCTGGTGGTGCGCGGCAAGGCCCCCGAGCCGCCGGAGCGTTCCGCGGCCTCGGCCGACTTCTGAGGTTCCGGTCGACGGGGGCGGGACGGCGGTCGGTGTCGGCCCCGCTCCTCAGACCGGACCGGTCATCTTCGACAGGCCACCCGCGCCGGCCGGCAGGAACAGGGCGAAGACGGGGGGTCTGATCTGGACCAGTTCGATCCGCGCTCCCTCCGACTCGGCGATGTGCCGGGCCAGGGCCAGTCCCAGACCGGTGCCGTTGCCACCGCTGACCTCCCGGTCGAAGATCCGGTGCGCCAGGTGCTCGGGCACGCCGTCACCCTCGTCGCTGATCTCGATGCGCACGGACTGGCCGGTGTCGATGCGGCGGATGGTCACCGTCCCCTCGCCGTGCTTGTACGCGTTCTCCACGAGGGTCGCGAGGATCTGTGCCAGGTCGCCGGGGGCCGCCATGGCCGTCAGCCCCTTCTCTCCCGTGATCACCAGCCTGCGTTTCTCGGCGTGGAGGACGGGCTCCCACTCGGCCTGGATGTTCTGGAGGACGGGGTCGATCTCCACCGCCTCCACCTCGGGGTTCTGGCTTTTGCGAGCCCGTCCTAGGAGGCTTTCCACGGTCTCGGCCAGACGTTCGGTCTGGGCCAGGGCGGCCTCGCCCTCCTCCCGTACCACCTCGGGGTCGTCGGCCTCGGCGAGGATCTCCTCCAGACGCATCGTCAACGCGGTCAGCGGGGTGCGCAGCTGGTGCGAGGCGTCGGTGGCGAAGTGACGCTCGGTGGCGATGAGTCCGGCGATGCGTTCGGCACTGCGGTCCAGGACTTCCGCGACCCGGTCCGCCTCGGGGATCCCGTACCGGTGGCCCCACGGCGTGGTCACTCCCGACCCGAGGCGCTCGGCGGTGACCGCCAGGTCGATCAGGGGCAGTGTGAGCCTGCGTGCCTGGAACATCGAGAGCCCGACGGCCACCCCGATCGCCAGCAGGGACAGTGACGCGATCCCCAACCAGGCTCGGGCCACGCTCTGCTGTACGCCGTCGGCGTTCGCCCAGACCTCGACGAGCGTGCCGCGGCCGGTGGTCGCGGTCGCCTTCAGCATGCTCGGGGAATCAGGGGCCTCGGGATTGAGTGCGGGATCGCCCGCGGTCACCACGGTGGACGCGTCCGCCGTGGTGATCCTGACGAACCGGTTCGGATGGTCCCGGTCGAACTCGCTGAGGTTGAGTTCGCCATGGGCCTCCAGCATGGTGTCGCTCTCGGCACCGATCAGCTCCGCCTCGCCTTGGAGCTGACGGGTGCTCTCGTCGTGCACCAGCTTGTAGGTGAGCGCACCCAGAGGCAGCCCGAGCAACATCACGGCGATGACGGTCACCACCAAGGTGGAGAAAACCATCCGCCTGCGCATGTCACCTCATGTGTGTCCGACCCGGAGGTGGCCGGGCGACGGGGAGCGACCCGGACGCGGGGCCGGGTCAGTCTCGCTCGAACCGGAAGCCCACACCCCGGACGGTCGTGATGTACGAAGGTTGGTTGGCGTCGTCGCCCAGCTTGCGGCGCAGCCACGAGATGTGCATGTCCAGCGTCTTGGTGGATCCCCACCAGTTGGTGTCCCAGACCTCCCGCATGATCTGCTCCCGGGTGACCACCTTGCCCGCGTCGCGGACGAGCACACGCAGCAGGTCGAACTCCTTGGTGGTCAGTTGGAGTTCACGTTCGCCCAGCCAGGCGCGGCGGGAGTCGTTGTCGATGCGCACGCCGTGCACGACGGGCACCTCGGCGCCGCCTCTGCGCAACAGGGCGCGGACACGGGCGAGCAATTCGGCCAGCCGGAAGGGCTTGGTGACGTAGTCGTCGGCGCCCGCGTCGAGGCCGACGACGGTGTCGACCTCGTCCGCGCGCGCGGTCAGGATGAGGATCGGTGTTCCGTGACCCTCGGCACGAAGCCGACGCGCCACTTCGAGCCCGTCCATTTCGGGCAGTCCGAGGTCCAGAACCATGAGGTCGATGTCTCCCGCACGGGCACGGTCGAGTGTCTCAATGCCGTTGACGGTCACGTCCACCGTGTATCCCTCGCGGCGGAGTGCGCGCGCGAGAGGCTCGGAGATCGAGGCATCGTCTTCGGCCAGCAAAACGCAGGTCATGCTGTTGATCGTAGGTCCGGGGTCACGCATTTCCCTATTATGCGCGCCGGATGTCCCAAGGTTGGCCGAAGATACGCTAACCACATATCGGGCAAATCGTCCAATTGGCCCTTTTGAGCCATTTCTTTACCTCTCCATGGTGGAAACGAGAGGGGTGTGGTGGGTGTGTGTCGAAGGGCGATCAGTGTGGATGCCATGCCCGACCCCGGAGAGGCACCGTGCATGGGAAAATGGGAGGATTCTTAGCAAAACTCATAGCAAAGAGGTGCGGAGCGGGTATCCGGGCGTGGTCGAACGTCCTCTTCCCACCGGTCGGCCTTCGCCGGTACGCGACCCGATCCGGCATTCCGACGACGAGGAGACTGTACGTGAACCCCCATGACACACCTGGACACGGCGGTGGCTTCGGCCCGTCATCGCATGAGCCCCCGAGATCCCACGCACCCCCCGAAGCCCTGGCACCGCACGGTCCGCACGGGCGGCCCCCCGCCAACCGACCTTCCCCCGGGCAGCCCGCCCATCCCCCCCCCGCCC
>CALGOD010000610.1 GCA_937957845.1 uncultured Nocardiopsis sp. | reverse complement strand
GCGGTCGCCGCCGACAGCAACACGGCCGTGGCGGCGAAGGACAGGGCCACGCCGGGCCAGACCGGTGCCGGCGGGCCACCGAAGTAGGGTTCGACGACGATCCTGCTGGTCAGGATGGCGACCAGGATCCCGAACAGGGCCATCGACCAGCCCGCGGCGACCAGCATCCGGTTGCGCAACAGCAGCAGGGAGCACAGTGCCGCGACCGCGAACCCGGCGGTGACCCAGAACGGCGGCGTGCCCGGGCCCCCTGGGGAGAGCATGAGCAGCTCCTGGGGAGTGGCCCCCGGAGCCGACAGCTCGGGTCGGTGCAATCCCGCTTCCAGCAGCCACAGGGTGGGGTGCAGGAGCAGTTCGAGCGACCACGGCAGCAGAAGCAGTACGGGGGCGGCCAGACTCAGCGCGACGCTCACGTACACCCGCCGACCCAGGTGGCCGAAGGCCACCGCCACCAACAGACCGGCGACCAGGGACAACAGCCACACCATCGGTACGAACGCGGTGGCCACCGTCAGGAGCAGGCCCAGCCCCCAGGCCGCGCGACGCGAGGGTCTGGGAGGCATCGACACCAGCCTCACCAGTAGCAGACCCATCACCGGGAGGAGGGCGTGGACCAGGGCGGTGCCCACACGGCCCTGCGCCACGGCTCCGGTGGCCACGGGAAGCAGCGCGTAGACCGCGGCCATCCACAGTCGCGCGGGGCGAAAGCCCAGCACCTCCCGGGCGAGCAGGTAGGAGGTCAGTCCGGCCAGGGGAACGCAGCCCAACAGCAGAACGGTGACGGCGAGCCAGGGCTTGCCCAGGGTGAGGGTGGAGGCCAGGGCGAGCAGTCCGACGTAGGGCGGGGCCGGAGACCCGGAGCCGAGTCCGCTGTCGGGGCTGCTCGACAGGTACAGACCCCACATGTCACGGGCGGTACCCGCCACCGGGGGCAGGGCGCCGCCCGCGAGGAGGTCGCCGAAGATCAGGGAGCGCTCGGCGATCACCGTGACCAGGGTCAGGCCGATGACCAGCAGTACGCCTGGTCTGAGGAGTACACGGCGCACGAAGCCCGTGTCGTCGGTGAGCGCCTCGTCGTCGTCCTCGGCGGGTGGGACGGTGACCGCCTGGTGGCGTCCCGGGGTGTTGCTCACGGGCTCGCCGGACAGGAACCCGGTGACCACGTCGTAGAACTGGCGCATGGCCACGCCGCGCGCGAGGAAGGGCCGGATGGCGCTGTAGGTACGACGGCGGTCCCGTCGTCGCCGGAAACGAGCGCGTACCAGCCGGAAGGGGCGCAGATACACCATCGTGATGGCGGCGGCCTCGTCCAGCGCGTTGGCGGGCTGTTTGACGAGCAGGTACGTCAGCACGCGCAGGAACGAGGCCACGGAGTTGCGGATCAACGCGCCCAGCATGCCGCCCAGCGGCAGGTTGGCCAGCAACACGAAGACGGCGTGGTGGCGGTCCACCCGGCGCGGGTGGTTCCGGGTCGCGGTGATCGGCCGTCGGCGACGGGCGGAGGCCTCCGCGTGGTAGGCGATCGCGTCGGTGACCAACAGGGCGCGCAGTCCGGCGCCGCCCACCCTCCAACAGAAGTCGATGTCGTCGCGGAACAGGGGCAGGGCCGGATCGAACCCGCCGAGCCTGTCCCACACGTCACGGCGGACGAGCATGCCCGCGCTGGACACGGCCAGGACCTGGCGGGTGCCGTCGTGCTGGCCGTGGTCGAACTCGCGCTGTTCGAGCCCGGTCTCACGCCGGCCGGCCCCGTCGATGGTCACGCCGACCTCGACCAGGAGCCGACGGTCGAACCAGTCACGCAGCTTGGGCCCCAGCACCGCGGCACGGGGATCCCGGTCGGCCGCGGCGAGCAGGTGGGCGAGGGCGTCACCGTCGAGGGCGAGGTCGTCGTGGACGAGCCAGATCCACTCGGTGGCGTCCTCGTCGAAGCCCCGCACCGCGCTGGTGGAACGGGGAAGCCGCAGGGCCGCGCGGACGGCGTCGCCGTAACCGGTGCGCGCGGGCAACTCGACCACGGCCTCAGAGGGCAGGAACTCGGCCAGGATGTCGGTGCTGCCGTCGGTACTGCCCGTGTCCGCGGCGACGGCACGCTGCACGGGCCTGGACTGGGCGCGCAGCGCCTCCAACGTCTCGGGCAGCCAGCGGGCGCCGTCGTGGGACACGATGACAGCGGTGACGACGTGTCGGGCGAAATCGTGGTCAGGCACGGCTGTGGTGGGTTCTCTCCAGGAGAAGGGGCGCGATCCCGCGTTCGGATCCGTGGATCCACCGACAGGGTCGGCGGGCTCGTGTGCGCATCGGGCGCCACTCACGAGCGCGGGACATCACGATACGCCACCCGACACCATTACGGACCTATTCATCATGCGAGGAACCGGTCGACCCATATCGGTGCATTCCCACCACGGGCGACGTCCGACGTCAGCAGCGACCACCACCGAAGGGTGCGGGCATAAAGACGCGCGCCCGGGCACAGGGCCCGGGCGCGCGTCTCCTACGCACTCTCAGAGCACGTCCGCCAGGAAATCGAAATCCCCTCCGGCGGCTTTCTTGAGCCTCCGGCGCTCGCGTTCGGAAAGTCCTCCCCAGATACCGAAGCGTTCGTCATGCTCCAGCGCGTACTCCAGGCACTCCGCACGCACCTCGCACGACTGGCAGACCTTCTTGGCCTCCCGTGTCGAGCCGCCCTTCTCGGGGAAGAACGCCTCCGGGTCGGTCTGCGCGCACAGGGCACGTTCCTGCCAGCCCAGATCTTCATCCGAGCCGTGCGCCAGCGGGATGACCTCGCTCATGCGCACCTCCTGTTGCCCCCCATAGATGTCCCCGGCCCTTTTCGTCCCCCGGGCCGGGTGGAATCCCACCTTGAAATTACACGTGGAACGCTTGCTGAGAGTCAAGCGCCCTGCGTGGTAGTCCCCTGAATATCACGAGGCAAACCGCCGACAGCGGTTCCGCCATGTCCGTTCTGGGGGCTACCACGCCATTCATGACCTTCCAAGGCGATGGCGAGCACGGGGGTCCCGAGGTCGGAGGTCAGCGCTGGTCGTCGTTGCCGTACCAGCCCTGCTGACCGCCGGATCCGCTCTGCCCTTGCTGATCGGAGCCGTATCCGGTCCCCGAACCGTACTGGCTTCCGTACGATCCCCCGCCCTGTCCGGGCGTCTCGTTACCGGTGTTCTCACCGGAGTTGAAGAAAGGATCGAGTCCGCCCTCGGCGGGAGCGCTCTGCGCCTGTTGGCCCTGGTCGGCTCCCTGGTACCAGCCGTACTGGATCGCGTCCTGCGCGGCCTGCTCGCCTGAGGTGGTCTGCTGTTCGGTGCTCTGCGGGGCGTACTGGGAGGAGTCGTAGGAGTACTCCCCCTGCTGGCCGTAGGCGGCCTGCTGACCCGAGGCGTCCGCGCCGTACTGCTGACCGTAAGCCTGCTGGGCACCCGTACCGTACTGCTGCTGAGCGCCCGCGTCCGCGCCGTACTGCTGACCATAGGCCTGCTGGGCGCCCGTACCGTACTGCTGCTGGGCACCCGTGTCCGTCCCGTACTGCTGGCCGTAAGCCTGAGCCGGGTCGTAGCCCTGCTGGGCACCCGCGTCCGCGCCGTACTGCTGGCCGTAGGCGGCCTGCTGACCCGAGGCGTCCGCGCCGTACTGCTGACCG
>CALGOD010000609.1 GCA_937957845.1 uncultured Nocardiopsis sp. | reverse complement strand
ATGAACACCCGGTTTATCGGGCTCTTGAGGGAGATCTGGGTTCGGAGTACTTGTATGTGGATGCCAGGACAGGGAGCGCTAAAGTTCCACGTCTTTATAAAGTCGAACCTCTGAAGGATTTTTTCCCTGCTCTTGCCGAGGACACGGAAAAGGCTCCAGAATTTTTCGTGGTGGGAGACCAGGGCAGAACCGAGATGATGGTGACCTCTCTGGCATTCGACATGCTTGAGAAACAGAGTGTTGTGTCAGTGGAAGACCTTCCCGAAGAGGTGTTGGTGGAAGGGAAGGACGGCTCGCTGCGGCTGACCGATGATCTTGTAGTGCTTTCCAACCGCCGGTACCAGGACGCGGTACTGGATGCTCTGGTTCTGGCGGTGTCGTAGAAGTGGGTCTCACATGTCGGTTATAGGCAGGGGTAAGTCGTACGCCGCTCTCCTTGGTGGGATCACCGTCCTCGGGCTCCTGGCCGCCTGTGGGGTGTCTGTGCGAGAGCCGTCGGAGCATGTGGTTTTCGATGCGTCCCGAGATAGCGGTGCAAGGGCGAGGACGGTGGTGGACGAGCAGGAAGTCATCGCCTTCCTGGAAGAGGATATCGGTGGAGAGGTGACCTCGGTGATGTCCGCAGAGGGAGGCGCCCTCGTAGTGGCGGGTGCCGATGTGTTCTCGGTCGGAAGAAAAGATGGGCCTATGGAAGCGAGGAGGCGCTGTCCGACGCGCTGGTGACTCCAGACGGGGACAAGGCCGTCCTCTTCCTCGAGGTCGGAGGAGAAGACCGTGAACAGCCGAGAGTCGTGGTGATCGACGCCTTGAGCGGGAAGCTGGAGGACTCCCATAGGAACAGGAAAGAAGTCAGCGTCCTCGGTGTGTCGAACGAGACGTACCTGATGGTTTCCGAATCCGGTTCCGTGGAATCACGCGATCTCCGAGACGGTGACGTTCTTTGGACCTTCGATCCTGCTCGTAACTGTGGTGGTGGGGCTGTCGACGCGGTCAGGGGAGAGGCCTTCGCCGATGTGGTTGTCGTCTTCGCTGAATGTTCCGACGAGAACAAGGTCACGGCCTCCTCCGTGGGCGCCGTGTCCGGAGACGTCCTGTGGGAGCGGATGTGGGAACGTGAGGAGATCCCCGTTCTCTTCCCTTTCTCGGAGCCGACTTTGGCGGGAGGTGAAGGTGACCCCGTCGAAGTGATAGCCAGGGGGGCTTTCAGCGGTGGCTATTCCCTGATCTCCGCCACGCGAGGAGACGACGTGGCAGCCGGCCTCTGGGGCTCGGGAGAAGCCTTGGACGGGAACATCCCGCCCCCGCAGAACGTCGGCGACTCAGGAGTCGACAACATTGTCATCGTCGACGGTGAGCATGAGTTGATCCACCGGCTTGTCCTTCAGGTGGCCCATGTGTTCTACGAAGAGGGAAGGCTGAGCAGCGAGGCTCTCACCGAGGAGGTTCTCCTCGTCGGTGAGGAAGAGGAGAGGCTTCCTCTGCACCCTTACGAGTGGGGCGGCGGATTCAACGCGAAGGTAGCCGCGCTCCGAGAACTGATCTTGGAGGTCTCCTGAACTTTCCCTGCCTGGATTCATGCGCTGTACGAGCACACGGTTCCGGGTAGTTCGGCGGACCTGATCGAGCGCATGCTCGGTGAAGAGTCGAGTGGTGGTTTCCTCTTCCTTCGTGGTGCTTCCCGGCAGGGTTTTGGGCCGGTACGCCCTCAGCCCTGGCCGAGTACGCCTGGAATCGTCGAGTACGCGGAGGAGTCCATTCAGGATCTTGACGTAGCTCCACAGGAGATCGTGTTGTTCTCCTCTTCCTTAGGGGAGCTGAATGATGTGGTTCTTGTACAGGCCACTCGGCGGTTGGCCGAGGATGCCCGTGTTCCTTTCTCTAAGGAGGGCATCGACGAGTCGCTGTTGATCGACGGCGAACTCGTGAAGGACCCTCGCCAATGG
>CALGOD010000608.1 GCA_937957845.1 uncultured Nocardiopsis sp. | reverse complement strand
TGGGGCGTTGATCCGCGATGGGGGGGGGGGGGGGGGTTGCGGGGAGCATGGCGGGCGGGACCGGACCATGTTGGTAAGCGCTTGCCTGTCGCCCGTGGGGCACCCCGGGCGTCTGACCGGCAGACCGCCCGGAGGCCCCGTCAGGGGAGGGGAGGCGGCGGAGCGCCCGGGAGGATCCCGCTCATCCGCGTGCGAGCACCTCCTTCTCGTCCACGGGGTCGAGGTGGACCTCGCACGTCAGACGGCGGGTGTGGTCCACCACGCGTGCGGGGCCGTCGAGCCGCACCGGAACCGTGTGCCTGACGTCCTGGCTGGAGGCGGACAGCAGCAGTTCCAGACGGCCGGGGTCGACCACGCGGTCACCGTCCGGCCCGGTGTAGGAGGACAGGTCCGCGTGCACGGTGAAGTCCAGTGCCCGGGCCTCGCCCGCCTCCAGGCTCACCCGCGCGTAACCGATGAGACGCCGGCGGGGCAGGGCGATCCGGGCGACGGGGTCGTGCAGGTAGAGCTGGACGACCTCGGTGCCCGCACGGTCGCCGACGTTGCGGACGGTGCAGCCGACGGTGATCTCGCCGTCGGTGCCGATCACGGGCACCTCCTCCGGAAGGAGGGGACGTCCGTCCACGCGCGGATCCTCCCAGACGAACCGGGTGTAGGACAGTCCGTGGCCGAAGGGGTGGAGCGGGGTGGGGTCGACCGAGCTCACGTCGCTGTGGTGGGCCAGGTCGGGGCCGAGGTAGGTGGTGGGCTGGGCGCCCGACCCGCGCGGCATGGACACCGGAAGACGCCCACTGGGGTTGACCCGGCCGGAGAGCACCCCGGCCACGGCGGGCATGCCCTCCTCACCGGGCAGGAAGGCCTGGACGACGCCGGCGAGACGGTCGCCGAGGTCGCCGAGCGCGTAGGGGCGTCCGGACACCACCACCGCGACGACGGGGGTGCCCGTGTCGACGAGGGCCTCCAGGAGTTCCTGCTGCACGCCGGGCAGACGCAGGTCTTCGGCGTCACAGCCTTCTCCGGAGGTCCCCCGGCCGAACAGGTCGGAGCGGTCCCCGACCACGGCCACGCACACCTCGGCACCGGTGGCGGCCCGTACCGCCTCCTCGAACCCCTCGGTGGAGGCGCCGTCCACCGAGCACCCCTCCGCGTGTGCCACACGGGTGCGGGGCAGTTCGGCGCGCAGGGCCTCCAACAGCGTCGGGATCTCGACGCCGACGGGGGATTCGGGATGGCGCCTGCCCACGTGCGCGGGGAAGGAGTAGCAGCCGAGCACGGCCTCGAAGGTGTCGGCGAGCGGCCCCACCAGGGCGAGGTCCGCGACCTCCGACAGGGGGAGCACGTCGCGGGGGTTGGACAGCAGGACCCCGGAGGGCGCGGCGAGGTCGCGGGCCAGGGCGCGGTGTTCGGGGGGGGCCAGGTCCGCCGGGGAGTCGGGGTCCTCCGGTTCGGGCGTCCATCCGGAGTCGAGCAGTCCCAATTCGCACTTTTGGAGCAGGACGCGCCGCGCGGCCCGGTCGACCAGCTCCTCGGGCACCTCGCCGGAACGGACCATGCCGGTGAGCCGGTCGCCGTAGCAGTGCACCGTGGGCAGTTCCACGTCCACACCCGCCTCCAGGGCCAAGGCCCCGGCCCGCTCCGGAGAGTCGGCGAGGTGGTGCAGGGTCTGCAGGAAGGTGATGCCGAAGTAGTCGGCGACCACGGTGCCCTCGAAGCCCCACCGGTCGCGCAACAGGTGGGTGAGCAGGGTGGTGTCGGCGGCGGCCGGCAGACCGTCGTTGTCGTTGTAGGCGTGCATGACCGACCCGGCGCCACCCTCGCGCAGGGCCATCTCGAACGGAGGGAGCAGTACGTCGGCGATCTCGCGGGGACCGACGGAGACCGGGGCCAGGTTGCGGCCGCCGCGTGAGGCCGAGTAGCCCACGAAGTGCTTGAGGGTGGCCACGATCCCCGAGGACTGGAGACCGCGTACGTAGGCGGTGCCCACCGTCGCCACGAGGTGGGGGTCCTCGCCGATGGTCTCCTCGGTGCGACCCCACCTGGGGTCGCGCGCCACGTCCAGGACGGGGGCCAGACCCTGGTGGACGCCGACCGAGCGCATGCTCTCGCCGATCTGGGCGGCCATGCGCTCGACGAGCTCGGGGTCGAAGCAGGCGCCCCAGGCGAGGGGGATGGGGTAGATGGTCGCGGACCAGGCGGCGAATCCGGCCAGGCACTCCTCGTGGGCCACGGCCGGGATGCCGAAGCGGTTGGCGTTCATGATCTCGCGTTGGCTGCGGGCCAGGGAGGCCCGTCCCGCGACGGGTTCCACGGGGACCGTGCCGAAGGAACGGGTCAGTTGACCGAGGCCGTGCTCGATGACCTTCTCCCACTCGGGTGGATCCTGGGTGAGGTCGTGCTGGTGCGGTGCGACGGACTCTCCGGAGGAGCTCGCGCTCACCCACACACCGTGCAACTGGGCGACCTTCTCCTCCAGGGTCATGGAACCCAGCAGTCGCTCGACCCGCTCCGCGGCTGGAAGTGAGGGATCGCGCCAACCGTCGTCGGGGCTCTCCCGCCCGGCGACGTGGTCAGAGGGTCCGGTCATGTGAAAGGGGCCTTTCTGTGCTCAGGGAGGACGCGGGGAGGAGTGGGGAGCGGGGGACCGCGTGCACTCGACATTCGAAACTTTCGAAATTAACAGCGAAACTTACTGATCGAGAATGTACGTATTCGCGGTGACCTGGTCAACCCCTTGACGAGAGATAAGTCACAGGCCGCTGGTGAGGGGGGAAGAGGAAGGGGTTTCCGCTGGTGAGAAAATACGTGGTTTCGTCGAAGGATTCTTCGGGAAGCGTTTGCCGCTCGAAAGTTTCGGAACGCCTCTGATCAGCTGTGTTGGCTCACCGGAGGAGAAAGAGGTCCTCGGGGGCCGGGAGGAGGACCTCGATGTCCGAGGATCGACGAGAAAAGGGGGAGCCCCGGGCCTCGGGCCCGGGGCTCCCCGTTCACGGTCGGTGCCTTCCGATCAGGGGTTGAGAACCGCCTCCACACTCTCGAAGCGGCTGATCTCGCAACCGTTGAGCTTGTTGAACTCGGTGTCGACCTCGGTTCCGTCCACGTGACCGGTCACGTGGACGACCTCGGGTCCACCCACCTGCATGGTGCACATCATGTCGGAGGTGTCGAGGACGAAGGGTTCGGTGCCGACCTCCTCGATCTCGGCGCACGCGGCCTCGGCGTCGGGGTGGTCACCACCCTCGGGGCCGCATGTCAGCGTCCACACCCCCTCCTCGTAACCTTCCTCCGGGGTGAGGTTCTCGTCGTCGCTCAGCGAACGCTCGATCGTCAACCGCACGTCGGCTTCGTCGCTCCCCTCCTCGGAGGTGCCCCCGGTGGAGGAGCCGGAGGAATCTTCGTTGCCATCGGACTGTTCGGACTCGGGTGCCGGAGT
>CALGOD010000607.1 GCA_937957845.1 uncultured Nocardiopsis sp. | reverse complement strand
TCACGGCCGGAGTCACCGCCTCCGCGCACGTGGGCGACCGCGTACCGGCCTCCCATGAGCAGCCAGGCCAGCACCGTGGCGCTGAATCCGAATCGGCGAGGACGCCCGAACCCGCCGTAGGCGTGCAGGATGGTCGGTCCCGGGCCGGAACGTCGCGGTTCCGGTCCTACGTCGTCGACGGCGGTGAACACCGTCACCGGGACCCGTGTGCCGTCCTCGGAACGGCACCAGAGCACGGTGCGCCTCACCAGCGGGGAGGAGGGGCTCCCGCCCGTGTCGGAGGGCCAGGGCCGTGTGTCGCGCTCGCCGGGAGGCAGGCGCAGCACGCGCTGTTGCGTGGCCACGTCCGCGTATCCCAGGTACACCGATCCGTCCGGACCGGTCACGGGGTCGGAGACCATCCCCTCCCCGGGCAGGTCCACCGTGTGGAGTCGCCGGCCCGTGCGGGCGTCATGGAGGGCGGCCTCACTGATTCCCAACCGGGTGCGGCAGACCAGCAGCGCCGGAGTCGCGTCGGGGCCCTCCGAACACGGTGCGAACGCGTCCAGGGTGGCCCCGCTCTCCTCGGGCACCACCTCGCGCCAGTGCTCCACACCCGGTTCCTCGGGGGAGACCGCGCAGATCCGTCGCCAGGGCGCACCCAGGGTGGTACGGAGGTAGAGCAGCCCGTCGGCGCCCAACCGGGCCTCGGTCTCGGCCTCGGCGCCCACCTGGACGGGTCTGAGAGCGGGACGCTCCGGTGTGGCCCGGTCCAGGTCGGCCAGCCACAGGTCCGTGCGGTGTCCGGTGCCGTGGCTCTCGGTCACCAGTAGCCATCTGTCGCCCAGGACCCGCACCCCGGGCACGGTGTCGGGTGCGGTGCAGGCGTGGACGAGTCTTTCGGTCCCGTCCGAGATCCGGCGCAGCCACACACCGCGGACGCCGCGTTCCCCGTCCCGACGTACGTAGTAGAAGGAGGGGACGTCCTCGGGAACCCACGCCACGTGGGAGTAGCGCACACCCCGCACGGACGGTCCTACCTGCTCACCGGTGTCGGCCCGCAACACCCGTAGACAGCCGCGCTCCACACCCCCGGAGGAGGTCTGCACCGCGACCAGGTCCCCGTCCGGACCGGGCTCCCAGGCGTCCAGGGTGGTGCGTCCGGACGGATCCTCGGCCGCCGGGTCGTACAGGGTGCGTACGGCTCCGTCATCGGTCAGGGCGACCAGGCGCGGGTGCTCGGTCCCGGCGGGACGCACGGTGGCGAACGCGGTTCCGGATCGGTGGACGGGCGGACTCCACAGGTCGGTCTCCACCAGGGAACGGATCAGCGCGGCCAGGCGTTCGCGCAGGGGCCAGGTGGCGGACTCGCGCTCGTACTCGCGGCTCCGCTCCTCCAGCCACCGCAGGGTCCGGGGGGATTCGGCGGCCTCCAACCACCGGTAGGGATCGGGTACGGGGCGACCATGCAGTGTGTCGATGACGGATGCCGGCTCGGGTGCGAGGGCGGCTCCGTGGGCTCGATTGCGCACCATCACATCGTTGGGGTGCGTTGAGCCGAGGGTCAAGGAAGAGATACCTCACCCTCGGCGACATGACTGTGACCCTGGAGGAAGGTTTGTCGTCGTGACCCTGGACGAACACCCCTGACCCGTGGTGGGCGCACGCGTTCGCTCCACCGGGGACGGAGGAGGGGAGGGCGGGGACGGTCGGGTGCCGACGCGGAAGGCGTCAGGCGGGGAGGGCGTCACCGCCCTCCCCGGCGTGTTCTCAGGAGTTGTCCGGGTGGCCGATGGCCAGGCCCGTCTCCTGGTCGAAGAAGTGCAGCTGACTGACGTCGACCGACAGGCTGATCAGGCGACCCGGGCGCACGTCGCTGCGGGGGCTCACACGGGCGGTGAACAGCGACTTGCCGCCGCCCAGGGGCAGGGACGCCTCGTCCGCGCCCTCCTCGTCGCCCGCGGCGTCCTTGGCCAGGGCCGCCGCGTCCTCGTGGCGCACCGGCGGGGCGTCCACGCCGAAGATCACGTTGATCTCGGTGCCCAGCTCCTCGGTCACGCCCGCGGTCACCTGGATGCGGGGATCGCCGTTGCCGTCGAGTTCGGCGTCGCTGAAGTCCGAGGGGCGGATTCCCAGGATGAGGCTGCGGCCCAGGTACTCGCGCAGCTTCGGACGGGCGTCCAGGACGCTCACCGGAACCGGGAGCTTGTGCTCGGCGAAGGTGAGCACCGCGCCGTCCCCCTCAGCGACCAGTTCGGCGTCGACGAAGTTCATCGCCGGAGATCCGATGAACCCGGCCACGAACAGGTTGACGGGGGAGTCGAACAGGCGCTTGGGGGTGTCCACCTGCTGCAGGCGACCGTCGCGCAGCACCGCGACCCGGTCGCCGAGGGTCATCGCCTCGATCTGGTCGTGAGTGACGTAGACGGTGGTGACGCCCAGACGATCGTGGAGCTGGTTGAGGGAGGCGCGCATCTGCACGCGCAGCTTGGCGTCCAGGTTGGACAGCGGCTCGTCCATGAGGAACGCGCGCGGCTCGCGCACGATCGCACGCCCCATGGCCACACGCTGGCGCTGGCCACCGGAGAGGGCGCCCGGCTTGCGCTTGAGGTAGGGCTCCAGGCCGAGCATCTCGGCCGCCTCCTGCACGCGACGGGCGATCTCGGGCTTGGCGACCTTGCGCAGCTTCAGGCCGAAGGCCAGGTTCTGCTCGACGGTCATGTGCGGGTAGAGCGCGTAGTTCTGGAAGACCATCGCGATGTCGCGGTCCTTGGGCGGGCGGTCGTTGACGATCTCGTCGCCGATGACCAGCGTGCCCGCCGAGATCTCCTCCAGCCCGGCGATCATGCGCAGGGCGGTGGACTTACCGCAGCCCGAGGGGCCGACGAGCACCATGAACTCGCCGTCCTCGATCTTCAGGTTCAGATTGTCCACGGCCTTGACGTCGCCGCTGTAGATCTTGTCGACGCCCTCAAGGACGATCTCCGCCATGGTCATCAGCTCCTGGGTCGGGTCGTGGAAAAGGTGACACGGATCCGGGGGGACCCTCGCCACTCCTCCTGACGCTTTCGAGTTTGATCGAAATGAGTTGTTCTACTGATCACATCAGACCTGATCTTGATCGAAAAGTCCATACTCGAGTCGGTGTCGATCTGATTGCGGTCAGCCGTCCACCCCGTCCGCTCGGCTGGCGTGGCGGCCCCAGGTGCGTTAGCCTGTCCGACGGTTCATCACTTTCTTCCTTCCGAGCCCTCGGGTCGGCGGTCACGACACGGCAGCCGGGTTGAGGCATCGGGTCGGGGAGTCTGGGTAACCTAACGACCAGTCCAGCACTGGACGGACCGGTTATGCGGCCCCCACTCGTCCGATCGGACGCTGCATCACGCGCCAGGTGCAGCCGGGATCGGGTGAGGGGCGGAGCACCGTGACCGGGCGGGGGGTTGGACCCGGAA
>CALGOD010000606.1 GCA_937957845.1 uncultured Nocardiopsis sp. | reverse complement strand
CCTGGCCAGCGACGAGCCCGACCACAGCCGCTACCGGGAGGTGATCGTGAGCGCCTTGGACACGATCGCCTCCGACCGCGCGCGCATCACCGTCGACCTGATCGCGCACGACCTCATGGTGGCCCCCGCCAAGGAGGGAAGGGCCGACCTGGTCGCCGACCTGGCGTTCAAACTCCCGTTGCTGCTGCTCAACCGCTACTTCGGGCTCGACGACACGCACGGCCGGCAACTCGTCGACCTGATGCGGCAGGTCTGGGACGGCGGTCCGGAGGCCGAGGCGGCCATGGGCGGCCTGTTCTCCTACGCCCAGACCGTCACGCTGGAACGGCGCGCCGATCCCGGCCAGGACATCGTCTCGCGGATGATCGCGCACCCCAACGGCCTGGACGACGAGGAGGTCGCCCACCAGCTCATCCTCATGATCTCCGCCGCCCACGACCCGTTGATGAACCTCATCGCGAACACCTTCCACGAACTGTTGACCCGCAACTCCTCGCGCGTCGCCGTGATGAGCGGCAACAGCCCGATCGAGGAGGTGGTCGACGCCGTTCTGTGGAAGGCGCCTCCGATCATGCTCATGCCCGGTCGCTATCCTGCGATGAACATGGAACTGGGAGGATGGCAGGTCAGCGAGGGCGACTGTGTGATCATCGGCTACGGCGCCGCCCACACCGATCCCCACATCCTGGCGCACATGGACTCGGCGAGCTCGCTTGCGTCCCGGGCGCATCTGTCCTTCGGTACGGGACCCCACCAGTGCCCCGCCCGCAACCTCGCCCGACAGATCGCCGTCGACACGGTCACCACGGTGTTCCGCCTGCTCCCCGACATGGCCCTGTCCGTGCCGTCGGACCGACTGCGTCGGCGCACCTCCCCGTTCGCGCACGGCCTGGAAGAGCTTCCTGTCACCTTCACCCCCGTCCAGGCCGAACCCCGTGACACCCCACCCTCTGGAGAGCAGAAATGTCCCCACACCCCCAGCCCCTCGTCCTCGCCCCAGGAGACAACCGGAGCCTGGCGAGGGATCTTCGTGATGCCGGACCGGTGGCGCGAGTCGTGGTCGCGGATCTGGAGGTCTGGGCGCTGACCAGGGACGAGGAACTGCGGTCCGCGCTCAACGATCCCCGTTTCCGACGCAACTGGCGCACCTGGAAGGCGTTGAACACCGGGCAGGTCCCCCCTGACCACCCCGTGGCCGCCATGGTGCGCCTGGACAACATGCTGACCGCCGACGGTGACGAGCATCGGCGGCTGCGCGGCCTCATCTCCCAGGCGTTCACCCCGCGCCGCATCGAGGCGCTGCGACCCGCGGTGGAGCAGATCACCCGGGAGTTGTTGGACCGCCTCGCCGAGCGCCCCGACACCACGGTGGACCTGAAGGAGGAGCTGGCCTACCCGCTGTCGATCGGGGTCTTCTCGGAACTGTTCGGATTCGAACGGACCGACCACGACCGTATGCGCGCGATGGTCGCCACCGCCTTCTCCGGGGGTTCCCCCGAGCAGGTCCGGCGGATGCGCGCGGAGGTGGACGCCTTCCTTTCGGAGCTGGTGGAGGCCAAGCGCGCCCGACCGGGTCCGGACATGACCTCGGCCCTGGTGGCCGCCAGGGAGGAGGGCGACCGGCTCAGTGACGAGGAGCTGCGCGACACGCTCTGGTTGATGGTCACGGCGGGCTTCGAGACCACCGCCTCCGCCCTGGTGAACGGCATCCGCGCTCTGCTCGACCACGGGGACCAGCTCGCCCTCGCCCGGGCGGGGAAGGTCACCTGGCCCGCCGTGGTGGAAGAGGTGCTGCGCCACTCCACGAGTGTGGCGGCCCTGCCGTTCCTGTTCGCGGGTGAGGACGTGGAGATCGGCGGCGTCACCGTACGCGAGGGTGAACCTCTGCTGCTCGCCTACTTGGCCGCCAACCTGGACGACCGCCGCTACGGCGGGAGCGCCGAGGAGTTCGACGTCGCGGAGGAACGGCCGCGCCACCTGGGCCTGGGCCATGGTCCGCACACCTGCCTGGGGGCCGCGCTGGCCCGTATGGAACTGCAGACGGCCCTGGAGGGGTTGTTCCTCCGCTTTCCGGACCTGGCCCTGGCGGAGGAGCGTCCGCAGGAGCTGCCCTCGGTGTTCATCCACTCGCCCCTGACCCTGCCGGCGCGACTCGGCACGGCGGTCTCACCCTCCCTGTAGCGGCGACCCCGTCGGGGCGGTCGACCGGGAGGGATGACCGGAGCGGACGATCGACCGAGGAAGATCGCGGGTGGCCGTACGGGCCGGGATCCGGCACGGCCACCCGCGATGGTCCGTCAGCGAGCGAAGTAGCCGTTCAGGGTGCCGTAGTCGAGCGTCTCCACCAGTTCGTCGTACGAACCCTTGGTCAGGGCCTCGGCGGCCGCGCGTTGGGCGAGCGCGTAGGCCGACTGCGCCACGGAGGTGCCCAGGCTCACCCGGCTCACCCCCACCGCCTCGAACTCGGCGACGGTCGGCGCGCCCGGCCTCGCCATGACGTTGATCGGCAGGGAGGTCGCCTTCACCAGCGAGGCGAGCGTGTCCAGGTCGACCAGGCCCGGCACGAACAGGCAGTCCGCACCCGCCTCCGCGTACACGGAGGCCCGTGCGATCACCTCGTCCAGGCGTCCCCGCGGTTCGCCGACACCGAACAGGAAGACGTCGGTGCGCACGTTGAGCACCAGGTCCGGCAAACCGGCCCGTGCGGCCGCGGCACGCCCCGCGCGCAGTCGTTCGGCCTGTTCCCGCGGCGCGAACAGCGGACCTCCGGGCGCGCGCGAGTCCTCGATGTTCACGCCCACCCCTCCGGCCTCGATGACGGCCTCGACCGTCTCGGCCACGTCCTCCGGCGCCGGACCGTACCCGCCCTCGACGTCGGCGGTCACCGGGACGTCCACCGCATCCGCGATCCGCCGGACCTGCTCGGCCATCTCCCGCCTGGTCAGCACCTGCCCGTCGGGGCGGCCGAGCGACCAGGCCACCCCGCCGCTCGTCGTGGCGATCGCCTTCGCTCCGGCCGCCGCGATCGCCGCGGCACTGCCCGCGTCCCATGCGTTGGGCAGGACGAGGATCTCACCATCGTGCAGCAGCCGTAATGTTCTGGCTTTGGCCGCCTGTCCGTTCTCCACCATGTCGCTTCTCCTTCACTTTCCAGCGCGGAAACGCATATCCCATCCCATACGTGAAAACCAATACGTTAGCAGCGTTTCGGCTCGCTTCCCGGCCTTTCTCAAGTTTTCGATGCGAACTCGCAGGTGACCGGCCACATCACCAGGTCCGCTCCTTGTGGCTGGTATGAACATTCACGTCGGAACCCTCGGACGCGCGGGCTCACCGCGAGATCGGACGGAGAAGGTGTTGTTCCTGGTCACGTGAACACCGGAAGCCCCGACGGTCGAGTGGACATCTCCTGGGAAGTCACCGACCCG
>CALGOD010000605.1 GCA_937957845.1 uncultured Nocardiopsis sp. | reverse complement strand
CGGTGCGTCGGGTGGGGGGTGTGGTGCGGGTGCATGACCGGCTCGCTTATGACACTGACGACTTAGTGCCGTTGCAGCGGGCACGGTGATCGTGGCGGGTCTGCCTGGGGTGCGGGCGGGCCCGGCACGGTGTGGCAGCGTCCGGTCTGTTGTTGGGTGCCGGTGTCGCGGTTGTGAGGCGCCGGCGGCTTGGGCTGCGTCATTTCCGCTGGGTTGGGGGCCGCGGCGGGCGTTGGTGGGTGTGACGGCCCGTTGTTCCGGGGTGTTCCGCGCGGGGTGCCGGCGCTTTGCTGACGGGTGGGCTGTACCGGCGGGGCAGCGGGGTGGTCGGAGGTGTTGCCGTGCTCCGTGGCGGGGCGTGGTCGTGTCCTGAGTGTGGGCGGTTCAGCGGGGCGGGGAGCGTGGAACGTAAGAAATCCCACAAACCGCGGCCGCCCGCTCTGCTGTCTGTTGTGGTGTTGGCGCAGGTCAACTATCCCTACCCGAAGTTGTGCCGTAACAGACATCACGTACTATTCGGGCAAAGCACCACATAGTGTGACATATCCCCCAAGACCCCCCAGAGACTCTCACACCCCATTGAGACCCCGGTGACATCTCCTCAAATCATGATAACAATAATAAACCTCATAATGAGGCTGTTCATTGTGTTGTGGGAGGATCCATAAGTACGTTCCGCTGGTCGGCAATCGGCTCGGCCGCACTTGCGCTCACCCTGTTCGCCACCGCCTGCGGCGGCGGCTCCTCCGCTGACAGCGAAGGCGGAGACCTCGTGGAAGCGGCCCAGAAGGAAGGCATCGTCACCTGGTACGTCTCCATCCCTGACGAGCCGGTGCAGGCCGTCGCCAAACCCTCCGAGCAGGCGTACGGCATCGCCGTCGAAGTCGTCCGGATGGGCTCCCCCGTCGTGGCGCAGCGCTACTCCACCGAGCGCGACGCCGGACAGGCCGTGGGCGACCTGGTCACCATCCCCGAAGCCCACGTGCTGGACGAGTACATCGAGAAGGGATGGCTCCGCACCCTCCCGGCCGACCAGCTGGAGAACCTGGACGAGTGGCCGGAAGAGGCCCTGCACAAGGACACCTACTTCCTGGTCAACTCCCAGCCCATCGGCGTGGCCTACAACACCGACAAGCTGTCTGAGGCACCACAAGACTGGGAAGACCTCCTCGACCCCAAGCTGAAGGGCGAGATCGACATGGCCGACCCCATGTCGTTCCTCTCCTGGGCCGCCTTCCTGAGCATCCTCAAGGAGGAGTACGGCGAAGAGTTCCTGGAAGGCCTGGCCGACAACGACATCAAGAAGGTGGACAGCGCCATCCCCGGCACCCAGCAGGTGGCCGCGGGCGAGTCCATCGCCACCTTCCCCAGCCTCCCCTCGGTGGTGAACCCGCTGAAGGAATCCGGTGCCCCCGTGGAGCTGGTCTACCTCTCCCCCACCACGGGAGTCGAGCAGTACACCGCCGTGTCTGAAGGCTCCCCGCACCCGAATGCTGCGCTGCTGTTCGCTGACTTCCTGATGTCCGAGAAGGGCCAGATCGCCCTCAACGAAGGCTTCGGTATCTCCCCGCTGGGTGACCTGGCAGGCACCCTGCCCAAGCCTGAGGGCTACGTCGCTCCGGACCTTGCCACTGCCCGTGAGGAACAAGAACAGCTCAACGCGCTGCTCGGCTTCTGACCTCGGCCTAGGAGAACGTTCCGATGACCGTGACCACGCACGCCACCTCGGCGCAGAGCTCTGCTGAAGGGCAGCCGCGCACCGGCGTGGACATTGTCGGCCTCCGCAAGCGTTTCCGTGCCCCGGACGGAACGATCGTGGCGGCCGTGGACGGTGTCACCCTGCACATGCCCAAGGGCGACTTCTGCGTCCTCCTCGGCCCCAGCGGCTGCGGGAAGACCACCCTGCTGCGCTGTCTGGCCGGGCTGGAGCACCCCGACGAGGGCCGCATCACCATCGACGGCCAGCCGGTCTTCGGTCCCGGTATCCGCACCGTCGAACCGCAGGACCGCCCGGTGGGCATGGTGTTCCAGAACTACGCGTTGTGGCCCAACATGACCGTGGCCGACAACGTGGCTTTCCCGCTCACCACCGGTCCCCGCAAAAACCGGCTCCCCAAGGAGCAGATCCGTGCCCGGGTCGACGAGGTCCTCAAAATCATGGGCCTGTCCTCGCACGGGAGCCGGGCGATCGGACAGTTGAGCGGTGGCCAGCAGCAGCGGGTCGCCCTGGCCCGCGCGATCGTCGCCGGCACCGACGTGGTGCTGTTCGACGAGCCGCTGTCCAACATCGACGCCAAGGTCTACGTCACCCACGACCAGGCCGAGGCGATGGAGCTGGCCGACCAGATCACGGTCATGCGTGCCGGGAAAGTCATGCAGACCGGGTTGGCCCGCGACATCTACGAGCGGCCCCGCAACCGCTATGTGGCCGAGTTCATCGGGACCGCCAACCTGATCCCGGTGACCTCGACCGGCAGCGAAGCCCACCAGGTGGGAACCCCGATCGGTCCGATACGGATCGCGGACCCCGGACCGGACGGCCCCGCCGACACTCCCCGGTTCGTGGCGAGCCGCGCCCACCGCTGGTGGATTGACACCGCGGAGCGGTCCGGGGAGAACGTCTGGTCGGGTGAGATCACCAACGCGGTTTTCGCGGGCTCCTACACCGAGTACGTGGTGCAGCTCGGCGAGACCAGTGTCCGGGTGTGGGCAGACGACAACCCGGAGCTCGCCCCAGGTCGGAAGGTGTGGGTCGGCGTCGACCCTGCCGCATGCGTTGTGGTGCTCGATCATGACTAGTACGTTGCAACGGCCCGAAACCGTTCCCCTCGGTGCCGCGCGGCCGCAGCGGGCCACCCGCTTCTCCAGCTTCACCCTGGTGAGCTGGGTGGCCGCGGCCGTCGTGGTCGCCTTCATCGTCTACCCGGTG
>CALGOD010000604.1 GCA_937957845.1 uncultured Nocardiopsis sp. | reverse complement strand
GCCTCCATGGCATGGAGGAGGTCTGGGGTTCGAATCCCCATAGCTCCACTCGACTTCGGGACGACCCCGCTCACGTGAGCGGGGTCGTCCCTTCTTTTCTGCGGGGTGTTCTCCGGTCCCCGAGGCGGGAGCCGTTCGGGCGGGAGAGGGAGTCACCCTCTCGGGGCGACCTTCGTTCCCGAACCGTCATTCCCGGCGCAGCCACACCGCCGTGTTCCCGGGAAGTCCTCCGTCGAGTTCGGCGCTGGCCACCAGCACCTCGCCCGCAGGCAGATCCACCGCCTCGTCCCCGGTGTTGACCAGCACCAGCACGTCCGTCCCCCGCCAGAAGGCCAGCAGCGGCCCCCGGTTGAGCGTGTCGTCCCAGGTGAGCACCTCGTCCGAGGAGAACCGTCGGCGTTCGGCCAGGGCCCGCCGGTACAGGTTGAGGGTCGAGTCGGGATCACGCTCCTGCGCCTCCACCGACCACCGGCCCCATCCCTCGGGCTGCGGCAGCCACGGCTCGGCCCCTTCGTCGGAACCGAAGCCGTACGAGTTCCCCGCGACCGTCCAGGGCAGCGGTACACGGCATCCGTCCCGCCCCTTGTCGGTGTGCCCGCTGCGCACCCAGCGAGGGTCCTCCAGCGCCTCGGTGGGCAGGTCGGCCACCTCCGGCAGGCCCAGCTCCTCACCTTGGTACACGTACGCCGAACCCGGAAGCGCCAGTTCCAGCAGCGCCAACGCCCGTGCTCGACGCTCACCCAGTTCCAGGTCCGCCCTCGGGTCCTGGCCGTCACCGAGCAGCCACGCGCGCTGGTCGGTCCCCTCGGGCAGCCCGAGCACCGACACCGGACGCACCACGTCGTGGTTGCCGATCACCCACGTCGGCACCGTTCCCACCTGTGTGGCGTCGGCGATCGAGGACTCGATCACGGCCCGGTAGGCGTCGGCGTCCCACCGGGTCATGAGGAAGTCGAAGTTGAACGTCTGGTCCAGCTCGTCGGGCCGCGTGTACAGCACTCGACGCTCCGCAGGCATCCACACCTCGCCCACCGTGACCCTGGGTGGATCGAACTCCGACAGGACCCGCCTCCAGTCGCGGTACACCTCGTGCACCTCGGGCCGGTCCAGGAGGGGGTGGTCCGGGTTGGCCGCGATGTCCTCGTAGCGGCCGCCCTCCACCAGAACCAGGTCCCGCAGCGGTTCGCGCATGTCCTTGACCAGCGCGTAGGCCACGTCGATCCGGAATCCGTCCACTCCGCGCCGGCTCCAGAAGCGCAGGACGTCGCGGAACTCCTCGCGCACGCGCTCGTCGTCCCAGTTCAGGTCGGGCTGTTCGGGGGCGAACAGGTGCAGGTACCACTGTCCGTCCGCGGCCCGGCTCCACGCCGGGCCGCCGAAGGTCGAGCGCCAGTTGGTGGGCGGCAGCTCCCCGTTCTCCCCCTTCCCGTCCCGGAACACGTACAGGTCCCGTGCGGGTGACCCCCGGCCGGCGGCCAGCGCCGCCTTGAACCAGGGATGTTCCTCGGAGGTGTGGTTGGGGACGATGTCGATCATCACGCGCAGGTCTCGCGCGTGCGCGGCCTCCACCATCGCGTCGAAGTCCGACAGCGTTCCCAGGCGGGGATCCACGTTCCGGAAGTCGGTGATGTCGTAGCCGCCGTCCGCCCAGGGGGAGGGGTAGAACGGGGAGAGCCAGATCCCGTCGACGCCGAGTCTCGCCAGGTGGTCCAACCGCGAGGTGATCCCCGCGATGTCGCCTACGCCGTCTCCGTCCGCGTCGGCGAAGCTGCGTGGATAGACCTGATACAGGACGGAGCCACGCCACCACTGCTGCACGATGTATTCCCCCTTGGATATAGCGGATGATCCCATGATGTGTTGTTCACGCCGGCCCCTCTCCCGCTTCGAGTCCGGCCGCCGTGCTCCTTCGAGGCCCTACATGGACAGGCCCCGTGTGCCCCTGGGGGCGGCGGTGGAGTTCCTCAGGATGAGCTGGGTGGGCATCTCCACCGGGGTGCCCTGCTCCGTGGTTCCGTTGAGGATGCCCACGGTCAGCCGACCGGCCGTCAGGCCGGTGTCGTAGGGCGCCTGGTCGACGGTGGTCAGGTCCAGCACCGCCGCCCCCTCGTGGTTGTCGAAGCCCATGAGGGAGAGGGAGGTGGGGACCCGCACGCCCGAGCGCCGCAGTGTACGGTGCGCCCCCAACGCGATGGTGTCGAACTCGGCGAGCACGGCGGTGGGCGGATCGTGGTCCGACAGGAGTTCGCCCATGGCCAGCTCACCGCCCTCGATCCCCGGTGCCCTGACCACGCTCCACGGCGACAGTCCCGCCTTGGTCATCGTCTCCTCGTAGCCCTCCATGCGGTGCAGTGAACTGCTGCTGGACCACGATCCACGCTGGGAACCGATGTAGGCCACCCGCGTGTGCCCCAGGTTGAGCAGGTGCCGGGTGGCACCGGCCGCGCCCGCCCGGTTGTCGATGTACACACTGGTCCGCTCCCGCTCGCGTTGGCCGACCAGCACCAGTGGGACGCCCACGTCGTCCAGGCGTCGGCACTCCTCCTCCGACAGGTCCATGGAGACGGTGACCACGGCGTCGGTGTTGCGTCGGAGCGGAAGGGCCCGCGTCCATCCCTCCCGGGCACGGATCTCGCCGACCTGGTACACGAGCATGTCCAGGTCGGCCTCACGTAGGGCGTCACCGATCCCCGACAGGACCACGCCGAAGTACCACTCCCGGAGGAAGGGCACGATGACCGCGACCCTCCCCGTGCGGCCGGTGACCAGTCCCGAGGCGTTGCGCGAGACCACGTAGGAGAGTTCGTCCGCGGCGCGTTGTACGCGTTGACGGACTTCGGGGGCCACGCCGGGAGCGCCGCGCAGCACGCGGGAGACCGTGGAGAGGGACACTCCCGCGCGGTCGGCGACGTCCCGCATGCTCGCGGGTTGATTGGACATACTGACCACGTTAGGAGGGAAGCCATGTTCTGGCAACGTTTTCAAACATGAAAACCAGGGAGTATCCTCCTTGTGCGTGTAGTACGCGAGATCGGGCATGTTCCCTGTTGACTAGGTCACGGGAGCGGTGGCATCGTTTTCGCACGGCTCCAGGGAGGCCCGGGACATACCCGATTGCGAGCGCCAGGGCACCCATCCGGTGCGGAAGGAGAGAGTCATGGCAG
>CALGOD010000603.1 GCA_937957845.1 uncultured Nocardiopsis sp. | reverse complement strand
CGACGCGGTAGCCGTCGCGGGCTCCCCCGCACCGGGACCGGGTTCGCCAGGCCAGTTGCGCGGCGGGTTCCTGCCCGCCGGGGCGCAGACCCAAGGTGCGTAGCTGGGAGCGGGTCGCCAGCCCGACCGGGGCCAGGTGACGGGGATAGGTCGGAATGCCGTACTTCTCGCCAGTGGGGTCCCAGAAGCGGCTGGCCACCGGGTCTCTCCTCTCGTGTGGGTGGTGTTCGGGTGGTGGCTGGCGGGCTCTCACGCGCGGACACTGGGGTCTCGCGGTACCGGCCGCGCCCTCACCGGAGTAGTGCGCACACCCCCCCCTCAGGACGGGAGGGGTGGGTGTGCGCACCCGCCGGAGCGGGGCGCCGCCCTCGAACGGGGCGGAGAAGGGGTTACTGCTGGGGGAAGACCTGCTCCCCGGCCTCGGCCAGCGCCTGGCGGGCGTCCTTGGCCTCGGTGCGGGTCAGGTGCAGGTCACGCGCCATGGACCGCGTCTCCACCTGCGGTCCCTTGTGCTCGATGTAGGCGGCGACGCGGTCGCGGATGCGCTGGTCCATCTGGTCGGCGGTCACGCCCTGGTCGGCCAGGTAGCCGCGGATGGTCCGCTTGGTCTGGCCCATCTGGTCGGCGATCTCCGGGGCGCACCAGCCCTGGTCCCACAGGGCCAGGGCGTCGTTGCGGCGGCGGGCGGCGCGCTCGGTGACGGCGCGGGTGGCCGCGTCGGTCGGGGCGGCGTCCTCGTCGTGTTCTGCCTGGTCAGACACGGTTGAACCGTCCTCGGGCTCCTCGGGGGCCTCCGGGGCGTGTTCTGCCTGGTCAGACACGGTTGAACCGTCCTCGGGCTCCTCGGGGGCCTCCGGGGCGTGTTCTCCCAGGTCAGACACGGTTGAACCGTCCTCGGGCCCGTTGTCGCCGTCGGTGAGTTCGCGCAGGTCGGACCGGGTCGGACCGTGCTCGATCTCCGGGGTCAGCTCGGAGGCGTCGTCGGGCAGCGGCGAGATGGCGGTCTCCATGTCCGCGATCACGTCCACCACCCGGCGGCGGGTGTCCTCATGAGCCAGCAGCGCCTCCAACATCGTCGACAGCTCCTTCTCCCCCACCGGGGCGTCCGGGGCCTGCCCGTGCTCCTGGCCGGTTTCGGGAGCCTGCCAGGGGACGTCCGCACCGGAGGCGACCCGACGCCGCTCCTCCAACGAGTCCGCTACGCCGGGGGAGGCCATGTTCGCGGAGATGATCGCGCTCGACTGGAGGCTGTAGGCCCATCCCAACAACGCGGAGGCGGCCGCGATGACCGCGCCCACGGCGCCGATGACGCCCCACAGCCCCACGCCCACCCAGAACGCGCCCCAGCCGTTGACCAGGACGCTGAACGCGAGCAGCCCGGCGACCACACGCCAGGCCAGGGTGCGCACCCACCCGGGCAGCGACGCCATCGGGTCCACGCGCACCGTGGTGCCGTCTTCCTCCTTGATGGCGACGTCGGCCCGGTTCAGGCGCTGGAGCAGCCCCTGCGACCAGATGACGAAGGACGCCAGCGTGGTGGAGGGCACCTCCACGATCGCGGCCGCGATGATCGCCGCCGCCCATCCGGCGGTGGTGCCGGCCTGGATGGCGTGCGCGATCCCGATCGCGGAGAGCACCGACCCGGCCCCGCCGAACAGCAGGAACGCCGCCACGATGCGCTCCTGGACCCGGGCGAGCTTGGTCGCCGCAGTGGCCGGGCGGGTCTCGTCCAGGGCCCCTTCGATCGCGGCCACGTCCCGCGCGGCGTGGTCGGCGTCGGCGATCCCGCGCTGCACCTGGCGGCTCACCCGCTCCTGGCGGGCCTGGGCCCAGGTGGACTCGGTGTCGACCTCGCGGCGCAGCTGTTCGTAGTCGCGGTTGACCTTCAGTTCGCGGACCTCGCGACTTCGGGTCAGCTCCAGGGCGTGCACCCGCCGGCGCTCGGCCTCGGCGTGGTCCAGCAGCGTCGGGTCGGTTTCCGGCCGGAGCAGGTGGGCCACATCGATGCCGGCGAGCCGGTCGGCCAAGGCGGCCTGCTCCTCGCGGGCCTCCACGGCCTTCTCCAGCGGGGAGAGCACCGTCCCGGCCGAAGTGGGGCGGGGCACCGGCTCCGGTGAGGGCGCGGCCCCCTTCTTCTTGTTCTTGTTCCAGCCCATGCTGGATCTCTCCTTCGTGGTACGAATCAGGAGAGGCACCCGCCGGATAGGGAACGGCGGGTGCCTCACTGTGTTGGAATTCAGAAGTAGGCCTGAACGGCCATGTAGATGAGGTAGAACCCCGTCAGGGGGATCAGACCGAACACGGCGAAGGCGTAGAAGTGCCGCATCAGCGGACTCCCTTCGAGGTCGAAGCGCGGCGGGCGTGCCGTGCGGGCTTGGGCAGGTCGTGTTCGGTGTGGACCAGGTCGCGGCCGCCGGTGACGGCCACCAGCAGCGCGGGCACCGCGATGGTGGCGGCCACGGCGACGGCGATGATCAGGGCGCTCATCGGGCCGCCCCGCAGACCCCGCACACGTAGGAGGCGCGCAGGGTGTCCCAGTCCATGGGGACGCCGCAGTGGGTGTAGCCCACACCCGGGCGGGCCAGCAGGAGGAAGGTCATGCGGCCACCTCCTCGCGGCTGACGGTCGCCACGGCCGGGGTGTCCAGGACCTGGGTTACGGCCAGGATCAGCAGAGTCCCGGGCAGCGGGCCGAGGATCTGCCGGTAGGACTCCACCAGGCGCTGGACCTGGAGGCGTTCGGGCAGGGTGGCGTGGGTGGTGATGCGGTGGGCGGCCTGTTCCAGGCCGGCCACGGTGGCGGAGTCGGACACGATCTGCCAGTCACAACCGGTGGGGCAGTCCAGCACCACCGGGGTGGTGTTGGGGCGGGTTGTAGGGTCGGTGTTGCGCATTCGTTTCTCCAGTTCAGGTGGGTGGATGTGCAGAGCCCGCCCGGGTGCGTTCCGGGCGGGCTCGTTCGCGTGCGGGGTAGGGCTACTTCTTCTTGTCGGTCTTCGTGGTGTCGACCCTCTCGCCCTTGACGACCTTGCCGTTGACCACGGTGGCGCCCTTGCCTTGGGCGGAGTTGGTGATCGTGGTCGTGCCGCCGTAGTTGACGATCCCGGTGTTGATCGCCTTACCTTCGTACTTGGCCATGGTGTGTCTCCTTCGCAGGTGTGGTG
>CALGOD010000602.1 GCA_937957845.1 uncultured Nocardiopsis sp. | reverse complement strand
CCGAGGAAACGGCGCTCTCCGACGATGTTGCCCTGGGCGTCGAACTTCTTGACGCCGATGTAATCCAGGTACTCGGGGCGGTGGACGGTGGAGCGGGAGTTGGCCTTGGTCAGCACCAGGACGTAGGGCTCACGCGCCTTGGCCCGGATCTCGGGGGGCAGGGCGGCCGAGCCGCTGGAGGTGGACGAGTCCATGCGCAGGATGCCCAGGCC
This sequence comes from uncultured Nocardiopsis sp., assembly GCA_937957845.1. Taxonomy (GTDB): domain Bacteria; phylum Actinomycetota; class Actinomycetes; order Streptosporangiales; family Streptosporangiaceae; genus Nocardiopsis. Next base: position 875 of record CALGOD010000602.1, on the reverse strand, counting down.
CGAGCCCGGGTCGGGGCGCAGGGAGTCGTCACCGTCCTCGTTCTTCACCAGGGAGTACTCGCGGTAGCCCATGAGGGTGAAGTTGTTCTCCGCGGTCCAGCGCAGGAAGTCGACGCTCTCGTCGATCTCGCGCGGGTCCACTCCCCCCGCCACCAAACGGTCGGGGTCGGCGACCAGTTCGTCGGCGATCCGGCCGACCCGGTCGCGCATCTTTTCGGCGTCCTCGTCCACGTAGCGCACGTCGTTCAGGACGCCCTCCAGTCGGGCGGTGATCTCGGCGAAGCGATCGGGGTCGCTCTGCGGGTCGATCTCGGCGCGGATCCAGGACTCCTCGACGGGGAGCAGCTTCTCGCCGCCGCTCTCGGGATCCATCTGCCGCAGCCTCCCCTCCAGGTCGCGGCCGACGGTCATCTGGGGGTGGACGACGAGCCGGACGCCGACACCGAGGTCGACGAGTGCCATCGTGACGGAGGAGACGAGGAAGGGCGCGTTGTCGGTGACGATCTCCACGACGCTGGTCGGCTGTTCCCAGCCCTCCTGTTCGGCGTCGGGGGTGTAGGCACGGACCTTGGCCCTTCCGAGAGAACGCTGGGCACCGAAGGCATAGTGGGCCTGGACCGCGCCGCAGATCTGCTCCGGGGAACGGCCGTTGATCTCCTCCGGGTCGGTGTGGCGGTAGTAGACGGGGAGGAAATTCCGGACCGCGTCGGCCTCTTCGGGGCTGATGTCCCCCTTCGGGGACCATTCGGCGGCCGCGTCACTGAGCAGTTTGCGAAGGTGGACGTCGGATTGCCCGGACATAGGGATCTCTCACTCCTTTGTGAGCAACGTCGCATGAGTGCCGGCAGAACACCTGGCCTGTGACCTGTGAACTC
>CALGOD010000601.1 GCA_937957845.1 uncultured Nocardiopsis sp. | reverse complement strand
GGCGGTCTGATCGTCGGCCTGGCCATCACCACCCGCACCCAGCTCCTGCTGCTGCTCATCGGCGGTCTGTTCGTCATCATCACCCTGTCGGTGATGATCCAGATCACCTCCTTCCGTCTCACCGGCAAGCGCGTGTTCCGTATGGCGCCGTTGCAGCACCACTTCGAACTCAAGGGCTGGGCCGAACCCACCATCGTGATCCGCTTCTGGATCATCCAGGGCCTGTTCGTGGCGATCGCCATCGGGCTCTTCTACCTGGAATGGATGCCGAGGTGACCGCGATGGACGACACCCGCAGCACCCCGAGGGAGAGCTCGGGGAGCACGGACGCCTTCGACGGACGGAAGGTCTGCGTCGCCGGGTTGGGTGTGTCGGGGCCTCCGGTCGCCCGGGCGCTCCTGGCCCGCGGGGCTCGCGTGAGCGTCGTCGACGGCCGGGACGACGACACGGTTCGACCGGTCGCGGACTCACTCCGTGAAGCCGGTGCCGAGGTGGTCCTGGGCGGGACCCCGCTGCCCGAGGACTGCGACCTGGTCGTCACCTCACCCGGCTGGAAGCCCGACTCGCCGTTGCTGGTCCAGGCGGCCGAGGCCGGGGTCGAGGTCATCGGCGACGTCGAGCTCGCCTGGCGTCTCAAGCCCGCCGACCAGGTGTGGTTGGCCGTCACCGGTACCAACGGCAAGACCACCACCGTGCGAATGCTGGAGGCCATGCTCCGCGCCGACGGCCGCGACGCGTTGGCCGTCGGCAACGTCGGGACCCCCGTCATCGACGCCGTCCTGCCCGACGCCGACGGCCATGTCCACGACATCCTGGCGGTGGAGCTGTCGAGCTTCCAGCTGCACTGGTCCTCCAGCGTGCGCCCGCACGCCGCGGTCGTCCTCAACGTGGCCCCCGACCACCTGGACTGGCACGGCGGACTGGAACCCTATGCCCGCGCCAAGGGTCGGGTGTTCGCACGCGGCACCATCCGTGTGGTCAACACCACCGACGACTGGTCCTCACGCCTGGCCCAGGAGGACGGCGACCCGCACGCCCCGATGGTGGGTTTCGGGCCGGACACCCCCAAGGCCGGCGGACTCGGCGTGGTCGAGGACCTGTTGGTGGACCGCGCCTTCGTCTCCGAACCGCACGACAACGCGGAGGAGCTGGCGACACTGGACGACGTGCGCCCGGCCGCACCGCACAACGTCGCCAACGCCCTGGCCGCCGCCGCGCTGGCGCGCTCCGTGGGGGTGGCGGCCGGATCGGTGCGCGCCGGACTGGCCGCCTTCGAGCCCGAACCGCACCGCATCTCCTTCGTGGCCACGGTGAGGGGCGTCGACTACGTCAACGACTCCAAGGCCACCAACCCGCACGCCGCCGCCGCGTCACTGGGCGCCTATCCGTCCGTGGTCTGGGTGGCGGGCGGCCTGCTCAAGGGTGCCGAGGTCGACGAGTTGGTGAAGATGGCCGCCGACAGACTGCGCGGCGCGGTGCTGCTCGGAGCCGACCGCGCGCGCCTGCGCCGAGCCCTGACCGAGCACGCGCCGAAGGTCCCTCTGATCGAGGTCGAGGACGTACCCGAGGGCAGCACGGTCATGGACGAGGTGGTCGCCGCGGCCTCCTCCCTGGCCGAGGAGGGCGACACCGTGCTGCTGGCGCCGGCCGCCGCCTCCATGGACATGTTCACCGACTACCCCGAGCGCGGACGGCTCTTCGCCGAAGCCGTCGAACGCATGCTCTGAGTGATCGCTTCGTGCTCGTGCGCGATGAAGGGCGCGCGGGAGACCACTGGCGTGTCCTCCGTCACCGTCTTCACGGCCAAAGATGGCCAACACGCGGGAAATGTCCGCGGTTCCTCACCCCCGCTTACGCAAGTATGGGGACGCTGACTCGTGCGGAGGGTGTGGATGGC
>CALGOD010000600.1 GCA_937957845.1 uncultured Nocardiopsis sp. | reverse complement strand
TACAGTTCCGCGCCGTCGAGGACGTCGGCGTCCGCGGGCGGGGGCTCGGGCACGTGCACCGGGTCGAAGCGGCTTTCCGTCCGGTAGCGGTAGCGGAGGTGGCGGCGCGGGGTGTTTCCGTCGGCGGACAGCACTTCGCCCGTGCCGTCGCTGCCGGGGCCGCGGAGAACCAGTTGCGGCCGCTGGTCCTCCCGTTCCGGCAGTCCGGTGAGTTCGGTGATGTCGAGGTCGAGGAGTTCGACGGGGCCTTGTGCCGAGCGGGCGGCTGCTTCCGCGGCGGCGGAGATCCACACCGCGCCGGGGACCACGGGGCGTCCGTCGACGCTGTGGTCGGCGAGGTAGGGGGCTTCGCGGTGGAGGCATCCGAGGGGGTGCAGCGTGGTCCCGGGCTCGGGAAGGTAGGGGGTGGCGGCACCGAGCAGGGGGGCTGGTGCCGGGGTGCCGGGGGCGGTGCCCCGTGCCGGGGCGAGGGGGATCTGCCGGTGCCGCCACCCGTGCGCGGGCAGCGGCACGGGCGGGAGTTCCCGGGTGACCGGCCACCGCGGGTCGGCTCCGGCTGTGTAGAGCGTGGCCAGGGCGCGCAGCACTGCCGTGTGCTCGTCTTCTCCGCGGTGTCCGGAGGCGGGGGGTGCAGGGTGTTCCGCGCCGGTCCCGGTGGTGAGGACGTCGGTGACGGCGCCGACCAGGTGGGGGTGGGGGGAGACTTCCAGGGCGAGGGTGGGTGTTCCTGTGGTGAGGCGGCGGACTGTTTCTGCCAGCCGGGCCGGCTCCTTGAGGGTGCGCGCCCAGTACTGGGGGGTGAGTTCTGTGCCGGCCACGGCATGCGTGGTGACGGTGGAGAAGAGGAGGACGCTCCCTTCGGTGGGGGTGATCTGGCCGATCTGTGCGATGAATCCGGACAGCAGCGGTGCGGCCAGGGGGCCGTGGACGGCCGGGGCCGGCACGGTTTCGGCTTCTCCTCCGAGGGCGCGGATCCGTTCTGCGAGCGCGCGCACCGCGGCTGCTTCTCCGGTCACGGTGGTGGAGCGGGGCGTGTCGTAGGCGGTGACTCCCAGTCGACCGCCGTACTCCGCGGCAGCCAGGCGCACCTTCTCGGGGTCCAGGTCGGTGACGAGCACCGCCCCGCGGTCGCCGAGCCTGTGCGCGAGGGTCCCGAGTGCGGTGGCGACACGGGCGGCGTCGGCCAGGGTGAGGGCGCCCGCGACGTGCGCGGCGGCGACCTCTCCCACGCCGTGTCCGACAACCCCGGACGGCGGTATCCCCCAGTCCTGCCACATCCGTGCCAGGGCCACCTGCACGGCGAACAGCCGGCCTTGGTCCGTGTCGGTGCTTTGGCGGGCCGCGGCGCCGCCGGGTTCCTGTTCGGCCCCGCCGGCCGCGGCGAGAGCGGCGCGGGCCTCGTCCCAGGCCCTGCGGAACACGGGTGAGGCCGCGGCCAGCCGCTCCTCCATCCCTTCCCGCAGGGTGGCGTTTCCGGGGAAGAGGTAGACGACCTGGGGTTTGCGGCCCGGCCCGGTCTCGGGCGGTCCGACGAGGCGGGGGTGCGGGGCGCCGCGGCTGAGCGCGGTCAGCGCCTGGACCGCCTGCTCGGTGGTGTCGGCGACGATCGCGGCCCGGGTCCGGTGGTGGTCCCTGCGGTGGGCCGCGGTTGCCGCGATGTTCTCCAGGGGGGTGGTCTGTTCCGCGCCGGCGAGAAAGTCCGCCCACCTGCGGGCGGTCTGCCGGAGGAGTTCGGGTGTGGGGGCCGAGACGGGGAGCAGGTGGGGGCGGGGCTCGGCGCCTGCGGGTTCGGGGCCGGTGGCGGATGCCGGGGGGACCCACTCCTCCAGGACGGCGTGGGCGTTGGTCCCTCCGAATCCGAAGGAGCTCACCCCGGCGCGGCGCGGCCGGCCCTGCGGTTCGGGCCATGCTTCCCCGGTGTCCTGCACGGTGACGGCGATCCGATCCAGGCGCAGATACGGGTTGGGTTTCTCGAAGTGCAGGACGGGGGGCAGGCGGCGGTGGGTCAGCGACAGCACGACCTTGATCAGTCCTGCGATCCCCGCCCCCGCTTCGAGGTGGCCGATGTTGGATTTGACCGAGCCGATCCGCAGCTCCCCTCCGGGGGTGCGGCCCTGGGCGAGGACTTCGGCGAGGGCCGACACCTCGATGGGGTCCCCCAGGGCGGTTCCGGTTCCGTGGGCTTCGACGTAGTCGACCGTCTCGGGGGCGATTCCGGCTTCGGCGTACACACGGCGCAGCAGTTCTTCCTGGCTGTACCGGTTCGGGGCGAAGATCCCGTTGGAGCGGCCGTCCTGGTTCACTCCGATGCCGCGGACGACGGCGTGCACGCGGTCGTGGTCGGCGAGGGCGTCGGCCAGCCGTTTGCCCACGACGACGCCTGCGCCCTCGCTGCGGACGTAGCCGTCGGCCCGGGGGTCGAAGGGTTTGCAGCGCCCGTCGGAGGCCATGAAGTTGCCCGCGGCGAAGCTCGCGGTCATGGCGGGGTTGAGGAGCACGTTCACGCCGCCGACCACGGCCAGGTCGCTCTGCCCGGAGCGCAGCGACTCGATCCCGGCGGCCAGGGCGACCAGCGCCGAGGAGCACGCCGTGTCGATGGTGAGGCTGGGGCCGCGCAGGTCCAGGACGTAGGAGAGCCGGTTGGCGATGATGCCCAGGGCGGACCCGGTGGTCTTGTAGGGGTTGGCTTCCGTTCCGGGGACGACGGTGTTGGCGCCGTGGTCGAAGCTCGCGGCGCCGGCGAAGACGCCGGTGCGGGAGCCCCGCAGCGACGCGGCGGGGATTCCGGCGTGCTGCAGTGCCTCGTAGGCGACCTCCAGGAGCATTCTCTGCTGGGGGTCCATGTGGCGTGCCTCGACGGCGGGGATGCCGAAGAAGTCGGGGTCGAACCGGTCGAGTCCGTCGACCAGTCCAGCCCACCGGGTTCCCGCGTCGGCGGCGGAGACGCCGAGGCGTTCCGGGGGGACCTCGCTGATCCCGTCTCCCCTTTCCTCCATCAGCCGCCAGAAGCTGTCGAGGTCCGGGGCTTTGGGGAAGCGGCAGGCCATGCCGATGACGGCGTACCCTTCGGCGGTCACGGGGCGCCTCCGTGCTCGGTCCTGTCCGCCAGGCAGCGGGCGATGAACCCGGCGGCTGAGGAGATGTTCGGGTGGTCGTAGAAGAGGGTCGGGGGCAGGACCAGGTCGTAGGAGTCCTCCAGGTCCGCGACGACTTCGACCGCTTTCACCGAGGAGAGCCCCAGATCGGAGAACGAGGCTTCCACGTCGAGGTCCTCCTCGTTTTTCTCCAGGATTCCGGCGATCTTTTCTCGAATGGCTTTCTGGACTTCGTTGAACGAGATTTCCGTCATTGGCTGTGGCATGAATTTCCCTTGAAAAGGCACAGGGGTGACCGGGGACAGAACAGGGAGGTGGAGTTTTTCTGGGTTTTCTGGGTGGATCAGAAGATCCCGTGGCGCCTCCCCCAGGAGACCACCGACCGGATCGACTCCTCCATCGATCCCGGTGCGACGCCGAGGTGTTCCCGAGACTTCCTGGAGTCGTAATAGAGGTTTCGGTTCAGGTAGACGAGGTTCTCCGGGGACACCAGGGGCCTGCGTTCCGGGTCTTTGACGAGGAGGATGAACGGTAGGGAGGCGTAGGCGGCCGCGGCGAGGACCCGGGGAGGGACCGTTCTGCGAGGGGGGCGGACCCCGGCAGCTCCGGCGATGGACGAGATCAGTTCCAGAAACGTCATGTTCTGGGTGGCGACAATGTACCTTTCCCCGACCGTTCCCTTTTCGAAGGCCCGGATCTGGGCGGTGACGAATTCTTCTGCGGCGACCATGGAAAACCCTCCGGGAGGGGCGAAGGGGAGTTTTCCACGGCAGACCGCACCCACGAAAGCGGGCCAGGCGCTGCGCCCGTCCCCTCCCGGGGCCATCACGGCGCCGGGGTTGAGGATGACCGCGTCGAGTCCGCGGCGCACCTCGTCCAGGACGCGCTGCTCCCCGGCGTGCTTGGTCCTCGGGTAGGGGTGGCGGAAAAGGTGGCCGTTGAACGGGAAGTCCTCGTCGGCGGGCTGCTCCGACGGTGGCAGGCCGATCGCGGAGACCGACGAGGTGTGGACGACCCGGGCCCCGGCTCTGCGTGCCTCCCGCATGACGTTGGCGGTGCCAAGCACGTTGATCTCGTACATGGCCCGGGCTGCCGCGGTGGTCAGCGTGGCGACGCCGGCCAGGTGGAAGACCCCCTCGATCCCGCGCATGGCCCTGGCCACGGCCTCGGGGTCGCGGACGTCGGCGGTGCGGGTCTCGAAGTGGTCGGCCAGGTCGGACAGGGTCCCCGGGGACTCTCCGGGGCGGGCCAGGGCGACCACCCGCTCCCCCCGTTCCACCAGGGCGCGGACCATGGTCGAGCCGAGGCAGCCGAACGCTCCTGTCACCAGGATCATGGTGCCGCCAATTCCTTTTCGAACATGGCGTACCGGCGGTGGGGCCGGAGCCCGGCGGTGTGCTGGATGAGCCGGTTCATCGTCCGGTTGGAGTCGTGGACCCAGGTCGTGTGGACGCGTTCGTAGCCCCCGTCGACCGCCCCCTGGAGGATCTGTCCGAAGAGGACGGGGGAGATTCCCATGGGCACCTCTGGCAGCACCCCGGCCAGGAGCACCACCATTCCCCTGGTCCTGCGTACCAGGGAGCGGATGCGGAGCAGGTCCCAGGGGCGCAGGGAGCCGTTGAGCCGCAGGAGCAGCTCGTTGAGGTCGGGGAGGGACAGGACGAATCCCACCGTGCGGCCCTCCCATTCGATGAAGCTGACGAGGCGCTCGTCGAGGAAGGGTTTGAGTTGCCCCACGATGCCCGCGAACACGTCCTGCGGGTACGGCACGATCTCGGAGTTGTCGTGGAAGGACCGGTTGAACAGGTTCCGGACCAGTTCCAGTTCCGCGTCCAGGGCGGCCCGGTCCATCCGCCGCACAGTCACTCCCAGCTGCTCGGCGGCTCGCTGCCCGGCGCCGATGACCGCGGGAGCCAGACGGCGGAGGTGCCCGGCTTCCAGGCAGTAGGTGTTCATCCCGAACGCGTACCGGTATCCGGCCTTCTCCACCAGTTCCCGGTCGCTGGGGCGGCCACCGGGCTGGAACGCTGCCGGGGGCCCGTCGAACCCTTCGACGAGCAGGCCCATCTCCTGGCCGCTGTAGTAGATGTAGGGGCCGAGAATCCGGGTCATGCCCTGCTCGGCGAGCCCCTGCTCCGCGTGGGACAGCAGGAGCCGGGCTGCTTCGCCGTCTCCTTCGGGGGTGTCAAGGAATCCGAAGAAGCCGGTGTGTCCTCCGAACTTCCTGTTGTAGGCGGGGTACACCGTCGCGGCGACGCGTCCGACGGGTTTCCGCCCTCCCAGG
>CALGOD010000599.1 GCA_937957845.1 uncultured Nocardiopsis sp. | reverse complement strand
ACACCTGGGACGAGGGAGAGAAGCGTTGAGCGAGGACACGGCCACCGGGCGGGAGTCGAAGGCGGCGGAGTTCGAGGAGGCCGACGGGCTGGCCACGGTGCGACTGAACACGCCCGCGCTGGACCGTCGGGTCAAGGAGGAGCTGCTGGCGGCGGTGCGTTCGGCGGCGCGGTCCAGCACCGCTCGCGCGGTGCTGTTCCTGGGCTCGGCCAAGGCCTTCTGCGTGGGCCAGGACCTGGCGGAGCACGCCCGGACCCTGGAAGAGCGGCCCCAGGACGCGCTGGACACCGTGCGCGAGCACTACAACCGCATCGTGCTGGCGCTGGAGGAGATCCGGGTTCCGGTCGTGGTCGGCATCGGCGGCGCCTGCGTGGGCGCGGGGCTGGGGCTGGCGATGGCGGGTGACGTGCGGATCGCCGCACGACGGGCCAAGTTCGGTACCGCCTTCACCGGTGTCGGTCTGGCCTCGGACTCGGGGCTGGCCTACCGCCTGGTGACCTGCCTGGGGCAGGCACGGGCCATGGAGCTGATGCTGCTGGGCACGGTCTTCGGTGCCGACCGTGCACTGGAGCTGGGCCTGGTCACCGAGGTCGTGGACGACGACGTCTGGCAGGATCGCGCCCGTGAGGTCGCCCTCCAGCTCGCCTCCGGACCCACCAGCGCCTTCGTCGCGGCCAAGCGCGAGGTGCGTTCGGCGGCCGTCGGCGGACGGGAGCTGGCCGAGCTGTTGGAGGAGGAGGCCGAGCTGCAGAACCAGTTGGGACGCACGGCCGACCACGTCGGAGCGGTCCGCTCGTTCCTCAACAAGGAGAAGCCCACCTTCACCGGTGACTGAGCTGGTGCTTCCCCCGCCCGGTGGGACTTGCCCGGGCGGGGGATTCCAGGGATACTAATTACTGACCGAACGTTCGGTTATGAATGGGGAGATGCCAATGACGACGCACACGGCCCCGGCGCCCCCCGGCGCCACCACGGAACTCCAGGCCGAGTTCGACGCCAGGATCGCCGCCGACCAGCGCATCGAGCCGCGTGACTGGATGCCCGAGGGCTATCGCAAGACGCTGGTACGCCAGGTCTCCCAGCACGCGCACTCGGAGATCATCGGTATGCAGCCCGAGGGCGACTGGATCGCCTCGGCGCCCAGCCTGCGTCGTAAAGCCATCCTGTTGGCCAAGGTCCAGGACGAGGCGGGACACGGTCTGTACCTGTACGCGGCCGCCGAGACCCTGGGCGTGGACCGCGCCGACCTGACCCGGCGACTCATCGAGGGACGACAGAAGTACTCCTCGATCTTCAACTATCCCTCGCTGACCTTCGCCGACGTCGGTGTGATCGGCTGGCTGGTCGACGGCGCCGCCATCTGCAACCAGGTCCCGCTGTGCCGTAGCTCCTTCGGTCCCTACGCCCGCGCCATGGTGCGCATCTGCAAGGAGGAGTCCTTCCACCAGCGCCAGGGCTACGAACTGCTCATGCGCATGATGGAGGGCACCGAGGAACAGCGCCGGATGGTCCAGGACGCCGTGGACCGCTGGTGGTGGCCCTCCCTGATGATGTTCGGTCCGCCCGACGCCGAGTCGCCCAACACCAAGCAGTCCATGGCCTGGCGCATCAAGCGCGACACCAACGACGACCTGCGCCAGAAGTTCGTCGACATGACCGTCCCCCAGGCCGAACGGCTCGGCGTCACCCTGCCCGACCCCGAACTGACCTGGAACGACGAACGCGGCCACTACGACTTCGGTGAGCCCGACTGGGACGAGTTCAAGCGGGTCATCTCCGGCTCGGGACCCAAGAACGCCGAACGCATCCAGCGGCGTCGGGCCGCACACGAGAAGGGCGAGTGGGTCCGTGAGGCCGCCACCGCCTACGCCGACAAGCACAGCGCCAGGAAGGCCGCGGCATGAGCAACGACACCAACGGCACCACCTCCGGAGCGGCCCGTCCCGAGTGGCCCCTGTACGAGGTCTTCGTACGCGGCAAGCGCGGCCTCAACCACGTCCACGTGGGGTCCCTGCACGCCGCCGACGACCACATGGCGCTGCACAACGCCCGCAACCTCTACACCCGCCGTAACGAGGGCGTGAGCATCTGGGTGGTGCGCGCCGAGCACATCGCCGCCTCCAGCCCCGACGAGAAGGATCCCTACTTCGCGCCCAGTGGCGACAAGGTCTACCGCCATCCGACCTTCTACCCCATCCCCGAGGACGTTCCGCACATCTGAATCGGTGGAACAGCGCGAACACGAGGCCAAAGGAAACAACCAATGAGCGGCGACCACATCTATTCGGCCCTGAGCGAGGAACACGGCGGCGACGCCCGCTGGGCCTTCGGGACCGGCTTCACCGACGCCCTCGCCGGGGTGGACACCACCGTGCCCGAGGGGGTGGACGGCGACGACCTGGCGCTGTACTGCCAGATGCTGGGCGACGACGCGCTGGTGCAGGCCCAAAGGCTCACCGACTGGGTCACCGACGCGCCGGAACTGGAGGAAGAGGTCGCGCTGGCCAACATCGCCCTGGACCTGATCGGCCAGGCCCGCCTGTTGCTGGCCCGCGCCGGCCAGGCCGACGGTTCCGGCCGTGACGAGGACGCCTTCGCCTACTGGCGCGGTCCGGAGGAGTTCCGCAACGTCCAGCTGGCGGAGGCGCCCAGGGGCGACTTCGCGCGCGCGATCCTCACCCTGCTGGTGCTCTCCAGCGCACGCCTGGCCGTGTTCTCCCGTCTGTCCTCCAGCAAGGACCCCGTGCTCGCCGCCGTCGCGGCCAAGGCCGTCAACGAGTTGGCCTACCACCGCGAGTACGCGGTCTCCTGGGCACTGCGACTGGGAGACGGCACGCCCTACTCCCGCGAACGCATGGTCGCCGCCGTCGCCGACGTGTGGCCGATGACCGGAGAGTTGTTCGCCACCCACCCCGTGGAGGCCCGCATGGCCGCACAGGGGGTGGGCGTGGACCCCGCCGAGGTGAGCCAGGAGGTGCACCGGGTCCTGACCGAGGTACTGACCACCGCCACCCTGGACGCCCCCGCGCCCTTCCCCGAACCGGTCGTGGCCGGACGTCAGGGAACGCACACCGCCGAACTGGCCCCTTTGCTCACAGAACTGCAGAAGGTGGCCCGAGAGCACCCGGAGGCGACATGGTGACCACGACCCGAGAAGAGCAACGCGACCGTCTCTGGAAGGCCGCCGCCGCGGTCACCGACCCCGAACTGCCCATGCTCACCCTGGCCGACCTGGGCATCCTGCGCCGGGTGGAGATCGGGGACGAGGGCACCGCGAGGGTGTGGATCACCCCCACCTACTCCGGCTGCCCCGCCCTGGCCGAGATGCGCGCGGACGTGCACCGCGCCGTGCGCGCCGCGGGATTCGACCAGGTGCAGGTGCACACCGAACTGTCCCCGCCGTGGAGCACCGACTGGATCACCGACGAGGGCAGACGCAAGCTCCTGGAGAACGGCATCTCGCCTCCCGGCGCGGCCCCCAGGCGTGCGAGCGGGTCCGTCCCGCTGACCCTGCTGCCCACCCGTACCGTCCCGCACTGTCCACAGTGCGGCTCCGAACGGACCGAGGAACTGTCCCGCTTCGGCGCGACGTCCTGCAAGTCACTGCACCGGTGCCAGTCCTGCCTCGAACCGTTCGAGCACGTCAAGGAGATCTGACCGTGACCACATCCGTCACCGACGCCCCCGGAGCCGTGCGCCGCCGGGGCGCGTTCCACCGGCTGCGCGTGGCCGCCGTCGAGCGCCTGTGCGATGACGCCGTCGCCGTCACCTTCGACGTCCCCGACCACCTGGCCGAGGAGTTCGCGTTCGCCCCCGGGCAGTCGCTGACCCTACGTCGCGAGGTGGACGGGGTACAGGAGCGGCGCAGCTACTCGGTGTGCGCCCCCGTGGGCGAGGCGCCCCGTGTGGGCGTGCGCCTGGTCTCGGGCGGACTCTTCTCCAGCTGGCTCGTCAACGAGGTCGAGCCGGGCGACGAGATCGAGGTGGGCGTCCCCACCGGCCGGTTCACCCCCGACCTGGAGACCGCGGCCCGCCACGTGATGATCGCCGCCGGCTCGGGGATCACCCCGGTGCTGTCCATGGCCTCCTCACTGCTGCGCCGCACCGACTCCCACGTCACCCTCCTGTACGGCAATCGCCGCAGCGACACGGTGATGTTCGCCGACGAGATCGCCGACCTGAAGGACGCCTTCGGTCCCCGCTTCGAGCTGGTGCACGTGCTCTCGCGTGAACCCCGTGAGGTCGAACTGTTCACCGGGCGTCTGGACGGCGCCAAGCTGGAACGGCTTCTGGACACGATCGTGGCCGCGGACGCCGTGGACCACTGGTGGCTGTGCGGCCCCTACGGCATGGTCACCGACGCCCAGAAGGTGCTAACCGACCGGGGCGTGCCCGGTGACAGGGTGCACCAGGAGCTGTTCTTCGTGGAGGGCGACGAACCGCCGCCCCAGTCCCGACACGAGGATCCCGAGGTGGAGGGGCCCTCCAGCGAGGTCACCGTCGTACTGGACGGGCGCAGCACCACCCTGACCCTGCCCCGGGGGGTTCCCGTGCTGGACGCCGCCCAGCGCTACCGCCCCGACCTGCCCTTCGCCTGCAAGGGCGGGGTGTGCGGCACCTGCCGGGTCAAGGTGTGCGACGGCGAGGTACGGATGCGGCGCAACTACGCGCTCACCGACGCCGAGGTCGAGGAGGGCTACGCCCTGTCCTGCCAGGCACTGCCCCAGACCGACACCGTGACCGTGGACTTCGACTCATGAGCGCGCGCAACGAGACCGCCTGGCGGATGTTCGAGGCCGACCGGGCCTCCAAGAACCTGGGGATGCGTCTGGTGGAGGCCAGTGACGGGCTGGCCGTGGTGGAGATGACCGTGGGCCCTTTGATGGTCAACGGGCACGGCATCGCCCACGGCGGGTTCGTGTTCACCCTGGCCGACACCGCCTTCGCGTGCGCGTGCAACGTGGACGGTGGGGGAGTGACGGTGGCCTCCGGGGCCGACGTGACCTTCGTGGCCTCCGCACGCGAGGGCGACGTGCTGGTGGCCACCGCCCGGGAGAGGGTGTTGTTCGGCCGTAGCGGGCTGTACGACGTCACGGTGCGCCGGGGCGAGGAGGTCATCGCCGAGTTCCGCGGACGCAGCCGCACCCTTCCCCGAAGGGACTGAGAGGGGGAAGGCACAGTGGGGCCGTACTCCGGTGTGCACCGGAGTACGGCCCCACACGTGAACAGGGAATTCACGGTCCTTCCGCGAACCACGCCGACTCCATGGGCGTCTGACCGGCCGTGTACATGGTTCGTGTCCTGACGGTAGTGCTGAAGGTCGTATGAACGCGGTTTCCTCCTCCCCCCTCGTCCCCGGATCGACCGGCGCCTCGCCGCCTCCGGGACTCAGACCCCTGGAGAAGGACGATCCGACGAGGATCGGTCCCTATCGGATCGCGGGCAGGATCGGCGCGGGTGGCATGGGCGCCGTCTACGCCGGCCTCGACGAACACGGGCGGTGTGTAGCGGTCAAGACCGTGCACGCCGGGCTCGCGCGTGAACACGACTACCGCGAGGCCTTCGCCCGCGAAGTGGAGATGTTGGCCCGGGCGCGTGGCGTGAGCACCGCGCGCCTGCACGCCGCCGACACCTCCGCTCCAGTACCCTGGTTGGCCTTCGACTACGTCCCCGGACGCGACCTGCGACGCCACGTGCGCGAGTTCGGCCCCCTGGAGGGAGAGATGTTGCGCGCGTTCGCGGCGGGTGCGGCCGAGGGACTGGCCGCGCTGCACGCCGCCGGGATCGCGCACCGCGACATCAAACCGGGCAACGTCATCCTGTCCCCGGACGGGCCCAAGATCGTCGACTTCGGCATCGCCACCACCATCGGGGCCCAACGCGCCACCGATCGGAGCGCCTCTCACGGAACCCCCGGCTGGGTGTCGCCCGAGCGCTACACCGGGGTGGTCGCCGCGGCTGCCGCCGACGTCTTCGCCTGGGGCGGCCTGGTCGCGCTCGCGGCCACCGGACGCGACCCCTTCGGTAGAGGTACCCCGCAGGAGCTGCGCCGGCGGGTCTGTTCCGGTGACCACGACGTGGAGGGCGTCCCAGAACCGTTGCGGGCCCTGGTGGAGAGCGCCTTGGCGGTGGACCCCTCCCACAGGCCGAGCGCGATGGAACTCATGCGTGCTCTGCTGCCCCCTGCCGAGGAGCACGGATCCGCTGTTCGGGGCGGGCCGACACCCACCGCCGAGCCCCTTCGCGCCCTGCTGCGCGACTACTGGCGCGGTGTCGACGACGCGGGGCACGATCCCCGGAGATGGGCGGCCGCCGTGGGAGCGGTCTCGGCGGCGGGGATCGCCGGAGGCACCCTTGGCGGTGTGGGAACGGGCTCGGGAGGGGCGGTGGCCGGTTCCGCCGGAGCCACGGCGGGGACGGCTGGAACCGCGGGCGTGGCCACCGGAGCGGTCGGAGGCGCCCTCGGCTCCGGGGTGGGGAAGGCGGCGGTCGCCGGCGCGGGCCTGCTCGTCACCGCTGCGGTGGCCACCGGAGGTTACGTCGTCTACGACCGCTTCGACGGCGCTTCGGCCGAGGCGGTCGCCACCGCCGCCCGGACCCTGGAGGAGGCGGACGGGTTCGTGGTCGAGATCGAACACCGCTACACCGAGACACACGCCGAACGGGTCGCCGCCCAGAGCGGAAGGCCCGTCGAGGAGGTGCTGGAGGAGAGCCTCACCAGGGTCGAGTACCGCTATGCGGCCGACCAGGACGCCTTCCTGCTACGAGGGGAGACGCTGGGTCGGGGGGCGGTCGCGGCGGCCGGCATGGACGGGCGGCTGTACGTCTACGGGCTCCCTTGGGAAGAGGCGACGGCCCCCCGACCCGCCGTCTCCGACTGGGCCATCGAGGCAGAGGACCTCGACCCCCTCCTGGTCACCGGGCCCCTGCGTGCGATGGCCGAGTCCGAGAAGGTGGAACCGGACGGCTCCGACGACGGATCGGATGGCCGCTCCTACACCGCCCCCCTCGTCTTCCGGTTGGTGGTGGACGGAGAGGTGGTCGAGGAGTCCGGTCGGGGGACGGTCGCCCTCGACGCCGAGGGCGACCCGGTGCGCATGGAGTACGGCGGAGAGGTCTGGCGGGTGGAGGCCGACTTCATCGAGGTGGGCGGTGCGGTGGAGCTGACCGACCCGCAACAGGGGGAGGAACTGGGGGGTGAGGACCTGGAAGTGCTCCACTCGCCGGTGTGCGGGGAGGCGGAGTTCTTCGATCGCACGTGGCGGGTGCACGCCGACGCCTGGGAGATGTCGTGCGACCGCGCCATGGAGATCACGGGACTTCTCCAAGCCGAGGCACCAGGCGCTCGGGTGGAGCCGCTGCCCGGGTACACGGGAAGCGGCCC
>CALGOD010000598.1 GCA_937957845.1 uncultured Nocardiopsis sp. | reverse complement strand
TGGGCGTGGTCGCCGGTGCCGCCCTGGCCCTGGCCGGCACCCTCATGCAGGGCATCACCCGCAACCCCCTCGCCGACCCGGGCCTGCTCGGCGTCAACGCCGGTGCCGCCGCCGCCGTGGTCACCGCCACCGCCCTGTTCGGATCCACCTCGATCGCCGGAACGGTCTGGTGGGCGCTGCCCGGTGCCCTGATCGCCGGCCTGGCCGCCTACACGGTGGGCAGCAGCGGAGGTGACGGCGGCATGGTCCGCCTGGTGCTGGCCGGCGCGGTGGTCTCGGCCGTGCTCACCGCCTACGTCCAGGCCGTGGCGCTGAGCATGCCCGAGACCTTCGACGGCTACCGCTACTGGGTGGTGGGCTCCCTGGGTGGGCGCGGGTACGACGTGGTGTGGTCCGTGCTGCCGGTCATCGGATGTGGCGCCGCCCTGGCGCTCGCCGTCTGTGGCGGACTCAACGCGCTGGCCCTGGGGGAGGAGGCCGCCGTCGCCACCGGCGCCAACACCGTGTGGGTCCGATCCGGCGGGCTGCTCGCGGGCACCATGCTCGCCGCCGGTGCCACTGCCGCGGCCGGCCCCATCGCCTTCGTCGGCCTGGCCGTACCGCACGTGGTGCGCGCCCTGGTCGGCGTCGACTTCCGCCTGCAGGTGCCCTTCGCCCTGCTGGCGGGCCCCACCCTGTTGCTGGTCGCCGATGTCGTCGGCCGCACCATCGTCCGCCCCACCGAGCTCATGGTCGGTGTGGTCACCGCCTTCGTCGGTGCGCCCGTGCTCCTGTACGTGGTGCGCAGGATGCGGAGCACACCATGACGCACAGCGTCCGATCCGCCCCGGACACGGTTCGGGCCAAGCGGCCCCACCGGACGCACGCCGCGCCCCAAGGGCCCGTGCTGAGGCTGGGGCCGGTCGCCTTGCCCGTACATTCGCGCTCACTGGTGTGGGCGGGGGTGCTCGTGCTGCTCGTGGCCGCCGCCGCGGTGGCCACCCTCTGCCTGGGCAGGCTCGGCATCCCGCCCGCCCGCCTTCCGGCGGTCGTGCTCGGCGGCGGCGAGGCCACCGAGACCTTCGTCCTCCAACGGCTGCGCGGTCCCCGCCTGACGGTGGCCATGGGAACCGGTGCCGCTCTGGGGCTGGCGGGCGCGCTCTTCCAGTCCGTCACCCGCAACCCCCTGGGCAGCCCCGACGTCATCGGCCTGGGGGCCGGAGCCGGGGCCGGAGCCGCTTTCGCCGCCCTGGTCCTGCCCGGTGTGGTCCCCGTGCCGATGGGGGCCCTGGCCGGCGCGGCGCTGGCCATGGTCGTGGTGGCCACGGTCACCGGAACGGGCCTGCGCCATCCGGGCCGCTTGATCGTGGCCGGTATCGGCGTGGCCGCCATGGCGCAGGCCTTCACCCACTTCGTCATCTCGGTGATGGCCCGCGACCAGGCCGGCGTGCTGGCCGCCTATGTCAACGGCAGTCTGGGCGCCCGCTCGTGGGAGCACGCCGCCACCATCTGGGCGGTCCTGCTCCTGGTGCTCCCCCTCGCCATGGCGCTGGCCGGGCCGGTCGCCGTCAACGAGATGGGCGACGAGCTCGCCGACGCACTGGGGGCGCGCTCCGCCACGACCCGCACCGCGGCCGTCACCCTGTCGGTGGTGTTGTCGGCCGCCGCGGTGAGCGTGGCCGGTCCGATCGCGTTCGTGTCCCTGACCGCACCGCAGATCGCCCGCAGACTCTCCGCGGTGCCCGGCCCCAACCTCGCACTGTCGGCCCTGGTCGGCGCTCTGCTCCTGGTGACGGCCGACCTGGCCGTGCAGCAGTCCCCGGTCGGCGACGGCCTGCCGGTGGGGGTGTTCACCATGGCGCTCGGCGGCGTGTACCTGGGCTATCTGCTGGTCCGTGAATGGCGAAAGGGAGTGCTGTGAACCCGGTGTTGTCGGCGCAGGGACTGACCCTGGGATACGGGGCCGTCCCGGTCGTGCGCGATCTGGACCTGGAGATCGGGGACGGCGAGTTCACCGTCATCGTCGGCCCCAACGGCTGTGGCAAGTCCACCCTGCTCAAGGCCCTGGGACGGGTGAACCGCCCCTTGGCCGGACGGGTACTGCTGCACGGAACCGACGTGCGCGGGCAGCGGGCCAAGGCGGTCGCCCGTCACATGGCGCTGCTCCCGCAGAGCCCCATCGCCCCCGAGGGCATCACCGTACGGGCGTTGGCCGCACGCGGCCGGTTCCCCCACCACACACTGGTGCGGCAGTGGAGCCCGCAGGACGAGACGGCGATCCGCCGCGCGCTGGAGCTGACCGGAATGGCCGACCTGGCCGACGCCCAGGTGGGGTCGCTCTCGGGCGGGCAGCGCCAGCGCGCGTGGGTGGCGATGGTCCTGGCCCAGGACACGGGCATCCTGTTGCTGGACGAGCCCACCACCTATCTGGACATCGCCCACCAGTACGACCTGCTGGAGCTGTTCGCCGACCTGCACCGCCAGGGCCGCACCGTGGTCGCGGTCCTGCACGACCTGGCCCAGGCCGCCCGGTTCGCCACTCGTCTGGTGTTGATGGACCAGGGCAGGGTGATCGCCGACGGAAGCCCCGAACAGGTGGTGACCGCCCACCTTGTGGAGGAGGTCTTCGGTCTGGCCTGCGACGTCGTCCCCGATCCGCGCACCCGGACACCCCTGGTCATCCCGCACGAGCGCGTCTGAGACCTCACTCCCGTGGCCGAGTGGCGCGCAGGGACTCCAGCATGAGCGACAGGGCCGTCCACACGTCCTCCAGGTCACGGGGGTCGTCGCTTTCGGCCAGCCACAGCGCGGCCTCGTTCATGGCCCCCGAGAGCAGATGGGCCAGGGGCGCGACCGGTCGGGGGGCCAGGACACCGGTGTCGACCAGTGCGGTGAGCACCTCGGTGAGACGGCGGGCCGAGGCGGCCTCGTCCTGGGCGCGCCAGACGTTCCATCCCAGGACGGCGGGCCCGTCCACCAGCATGATCCGTCGCACGTCCGGGGCTGTGGCGGCGGTGAGGAAGGCCCGGCAGCCGGTCGTCAACCGTCGCCAGGGGTCGTCGTGCGCCTCCGCGGCCAGGGCGACGGTCTGGCCCACCTCGGTCTGGACCTCCTCCAGCACCGCGCGGAACAGATCGGTCTTGCCCTCGAAATGGTGGTAGAGGGCGCCCTTGGTGACCGCCGCCGCAGTGACGACCTGGGACAGGCTCACCCCGCCGTACCCGTGCGCGGCGAACAGTCTCCGACCCTCACGCAGCAAGGCCCGCCGGGTCTGTTCCCGCTGGCGGACACGGCTTCCCGACTCGCGGGCATCTTCGCCCTCCCTGTTGACATACCGACGGTATGTTCTTGGCGTAGTTCACATACCGTTGGCATGTGGAAGGCGCCATCATGCG
>CALGOD010000597.1 GCA_937957845.1 uncultured Nocardiopsis sp. | reverse complement strand
AGCACCTGGGGAACCTGTCCCCTGAGGAGCGGCACCGGGATCCGCTGTGGAAGGCCGTGTGCGGGGTCGACGACGACGCCGCGGAGGAAGTCGACGCGTTCGCCTGGCGGGCGCACAGCGAGCCCTCCTCCTACCGATGGAGCCACCGCCACGACCTCGGCCCGGTCCGGGTCCTGGTGGCCGACACCCGCTGCTCCCGCGCGCTGGACGAAGACGACCCCTCCGACGGCTCACGGTCGATCCTCGGCCCCCGGGGCCACCAGTGGCTGGACGAACACCTCACCGGCGGCCCGGAGCACGTGGTGGTCGTCTCCACCGTCCCCGTCATGCTGCCTCCGGCCGTACACCACCTGGAGGCGTGGAACGAGGCGGTGTGCGCGGGGGCCTGGGGCCGGGCCCTGCGCGGACCGGCCGAGAGACTCCGCCAGGAGCTGGATCTGGAGCACTGGGCAGCCTTCCAGTACTCCTTCCGCCGTCTGTCCGACACGGTCGGCCGGGTCTCACGGGGTGAGCGGGGTCCGGCGCCGTCGACCGTGCTGTTCCTGAGCGGCGACGTACATTTCTCCTACCTGGCACGGGTTCGGGGCGTGGACGGCACCGGCAGGGTGACCCAACTGGTCTCCTCTCCCCTGTGCAACCAGGTGCCACCCTCCATGCGCCGGATGATCCGTCTGTCGGCGAGTCGACCCCTGCACCTGGTCGGGCGGATCCTGTCCTGGCTGGCCGGAGTCCCCGCACCCGCCCTGCGCTGGCGCTTGGAGGAGCCCCCGTACTTCGGCAACACCCTCGGGGAGGTCTCCTTCGACGGACGCGAGGCACACGCGGCGTGGTACCACTGCCCCGAGGGCGGCGCGGACGCCCTGCCGACGGTGCGGCAGCGGGCCGAGCTCTGAGGGCCCCGGCCCGGTGCCACACCGTGCGTTCTCCGTGCTCGGTCCGCGGTCAGTGCTTGTTGGCGCGGGGGCGCCGGGTGGACGTCCGCCTGCGGTCACCGGCTCGGTCTCCCCCGTGTCCCCACCGGTTTCCGAATCCTCCAGTTGCGGCAGCACCCGGGTCGGCCTGACCTCGCCCTCGGAGGTCCCCGACCTCGACGCCTCCCGCGTGGGCCCTCCAGCCTCACCGCGTTCCGACCCCTCGGAGGCCTCGGAGTCCTCGGCAGCTGTTCGGGAGCCGGATCCCAGGTGGGGGAGCACCTCGGTCGACTCCTGGTCGGCTTCGTCCACCGGACGGATGGGGCGGGTGCGCTCGTCGGCCGAGGCGTCCTCGTCGTCGGCGTTCCCGCGCTCCTGCTCCACGGACCGCTCCCAGGCCTTCTCCTCCTCCTGCGCGCGCCGCGCCTGCTTGGCGTTCTCGGCCTGCCAGGCACGCCAGGACTTCATCAGAGGGGTGACGATGGGCCAGGTCACCCGGGCCGGACGCGACAGCGCGTGCCACAGGTAGGCGGTGGTGCCCCACGCCTCCATGGCGCGACGCGCCCTGGTGATGGTGAAGAAGGTGGGTATGGCCAGCAGCAGCTGCGGCCAGGCCAGCAGCAGCGCGGCGAACAGCGGATACATGCCGCCGCCCACCACCGACGCCGCGGCGCCGATCACCACCAGGACCAGTGCCAAGGAGATGCGCAACTCGGTGAACTGCCGGAAGCGGTGCAGTGAGCGTCGCGCGGACACCTGCGGGGCGAGCCCCTCGGGCAGGGGCGTGGGCTGTACCACCAGCGCCAGCAGGAGGGTCCCCACACCCACGCTCGCGGCCAGCAGAATGGTCCACCCCGAGGCGGAGAGCGTGCCGCCGACCATGAGATGGACCACGCCCAGTACGGGCAGTGGGGCCGGAAGCCAGAACAGCGCACGTCTGCGCAGTTCGCCCTCCTGCGTGGGTCGGAGAACGAAGTCCTTCGTCCGAAGGAAGAACCGGGAGAAGATCCTCGGTCGCTCTGCCACAGCCTTAACCCCCAAGAATGTCGTGACGGGCGGTGCGGGGACCCGCGCCCGAGGGTGGAACGTCAACCCCACCGGTCCCATCGTCAAACCGCCCACCACAAAGTTATCCCTTTTCGCGCAGCCCCCGGACGCACACGGTCAGTTACCGACATGCCCGACGCAGGTGAAACTTCCATAAGCGAGCAGACATCAAAGGCAACGATCAGGTCAAGCGCTCGGTTCCCCGGATCGGTCGCGTGGCTGTTCGGTACGGCCCGTCGGCCCCCGCTCAGCCCTCTCCGTCCTCCGAGAGCCGGCCGAGGGCGACCGCCACCCGCAGGACGAACGATCCGCGCCCGTCGGAGGGGACGCGACCGGTGAGCTCGGCGATCCTGCTGAGCCGGTAGCGGACCGTGTTCGGGTGCACGAACAGCATCCTGGCGGTGGCCTCCAGGGACGAGGCGTGCTCCAGGTAGACCGACACCGGGGCCAGTAATGGCGACCCCGCGTTCAGCAGGGGGCCGTACCCCGCCTCCACCAACTGGCGGCGGGCCTCGACCTCGCCCTGCAGCGCACGTTCGGGCAGCAGGTCGTCGGCGAGCACGGGGCGCGGGGCGTCCGGCCAGGCCGCGGCCACACGCAGCCCGTTGACGGCGGCCCGCGCGGAGGCCCCCGCGGCGTTCAGATCGGGGACGGCCGGACCCACCACCACCGGTCCGGGTCCGAAGAGCCCGGCCAGGGGTTCGGCGGCCGCCGCGGGCAGTTCCTCGACCGGGTACCTGTCCCCCACGCCCACCACCACGACCACACGCCGGCCCTGTGTGCCGGCCAGCACGTCGTGTCCGAGCCGGCGGGCGGCCGCGCGCAGGTCGTCCAGGACCTTGCCCCCGTCGTCCTCACCGATCTCACCGACCATCGCGACGACCGGAGTGTGCGACCACCCCAGAGCCGATCCCCATGTCCGGAGTCCGTCCTCGTGGTCACCGTGCAGGAGGGCGTCGACGATCAGCGCCTCCAGACGGGCGTCCCAGGCACCCCGGGCCTCGGCCGCGCGCGCGTAGATCTTCGCGGAGCTGAAGGCCACCTCACGCGTGTAGCGCAACACCGCCTCGCGCAGCTGCTGGGCTCCGCCGGGCGCGGCCAATTCCTCCACTTGGCCCTCGACCACATCGATGACCACACGGATCATGTCGACGGTCTGCTGGAGGGAGACCGAACGGGTGAGCTCGCGCGGCGCGGTGCCGAAGACCTCGACGGTGATGGCGGGACGTCCGCGCTCGGGGTTGCGGAACCAGTCGACGAAGGCGGCCACACCGGACTGGGCGACCAGTCCGATCCACGACCGGTCCTCGGCCGACATGCGGCGGAACCAGGCCAGGCGCTGTTCCATGCTCGCCACGGCGGCCGTGCCGAGTGCGCCCATGGACCGCTCCAGCCGCCGTACCGTCTCGGCCCGGACACGCTCCTCCTCCACGGTCGGGACGTTCCCTCCCTCGGGGGCCGCGGCGTGCCCTCCGTCCTCCTGTCGCGACGGGGTCCCGGTGCTCACCGTTCCTCCCCGCGGGGGCCGCCCCGGTGCTCGGACCGGGTGGAGGTCCAAAGGACCGCCGCCCCGCATGGCTCGTTCATGTCGTTCCCTCCTGGGATCGGAAATTCCCCTCCGGCTGGGAAGGGGAGGAAGTGACACCCCAGGTGGACCATCGGGTGCGCGCCCGGCGTACCGTCGAAGGGCGGTCCCTCATCGGTCTTCCGGCTCGTGGCGGCACCCGTGCACCGCTTTGTGGGGTCCCCACAAACGGTACCGAGTGAACTTCGTGTGCCTCCCCATCTGACTGGTGATCTCCTACAGGGCAAGGTTGATGTCGTGCTTGTTATCGTTGCTCCCGGCCAAGGTGCCCAGGTCCCCGGCTTCCTCTCCCCATGGATCGAACTGCCCGGCGTCGCCGAGCAGTTGGCCGCGTGGTCGGATGTGACCGGGCTCGACCTGGTGCGCTACGGCACCACCGCGG
>CALGOD010000596.1 GCA_937957845.1 uncultured Nocardiopsis sp. | reverse complement strand
TGCGCACCTACTACGAGAGCGTCGCCCTGCTCATCGAGATGTGCGCGGACGACCAGGCGCGTCGCAAGAGCTCCTCACGTGAGCTGGCCATGGCACTGCTGCGTTTCGGCGCGGCGGGTCCGTCCCTGGTGCCGGCCGGGGCGATGGCCGTCGCCTCCGAGGCCGAACCGGGGGTGCTGAAGCGTGTCAACCGTCTTCTCCAGCCCTATGACGAACTCCCCTACCACGCGGGGGCCTTCATCATGGGCTCCTCCGCCTTCCTCCTGACCACGGTCACCTGCCTCTGGCACATTCCGGTGTGATCCACGCGCGTCCCCGTCGTTCTCCGGCGGAGCACACCGCCTCCCCGCGATCCGATCCGGCCGCACGTCCCGTGGGACTGACACGGGTGTGATTCAGGCGGCTCACGGGCACGATCGCGGGCTCTGGTCCGTTTACGGTGGAGAGCGGGCGGACCCCCGCTCGAACCGGCGTCGGGAGTGTGCGTTTTGTTCTTCGGACTGATCTGGCAGGCCATCTACCTGGTCACCTTCGTGGCCAGCCTGTACGCGTTGATCGAAGCGGTCCGCACACCGGCCGCGGCGTTCGAGCTGATGGACAAGCAGAACAAGAAACTGTGGGTCATCCTCACCGGTGCCGCCACCGGACTCTCCCTGTTGGCGGTGTTCTCCGGCCGGGGGATGTTCGTCATCCTGGGGCTGGTCGCCACCCTCGTCTTCCTGCTCGACGTGCGTCCGGCGGTCAAGGGCGTGGGCGGCAATAACAACGGCCCCTACGGTTCCTGGTAGGCCGGATCCCTCACCCCCCGGCCATGTCGTCGCGAGGGGCGTCCGTCGGCCGCATCGCCCGGAGCACCTGCCAGAGCGCGCCGGAGTAAGCCGGATCGATGGTGTAGAACGAGTGGCCGAGGATCTCCGGCCGTCTGGCCTCGCCCGGAGGGGCGTCGTACGAGCGCGGGTCGGGTAGCGGCCCGGCCGGCTCCACGGTGCTCCGGGCGCCGGATCCGTCCCGCAGGCGCACCGGTCCGGCGATCGCGTCGGTGAGCCGCCACAGATTGCGCCACTGCGAAACGCGTCCCCGGAGGTCGGCGAACGGCACCGGACCGAAGTAGGCGGGGAAGTAGCGCGCGTACAGTCGGTCCAGTGGGGAGCCGTGCGTGATCAACGCGATGCGGCCCAGACAGTCGGTGGGCAGCTGCCACACCGTGGCCGCCGCGAGCACGGAGCCCTGGGAGTGTCCCGACAGGACCACGTCCGTGTTCTCCCGACACAGCAGCGCCACCCTGGCCGACAGTTGCGGAACGGCCCTTTCCGCGTAGGAGGGCGGGGCCAGGGGATGCGCGACGCGGGGCCAGAAGGTCCCCACGTCCCACAGAGCGCCCACGGCCTGTCGTGTGGGGCGGTCGCGGTAGGCGCTGCGCCCGATCCACGCCAGTGCCACCAGGGCGGCACCGCCCAACAGCGAACCGGTGCTCATCAGCACCGAGACCGTACCCTGCGCCATCTCCCGTATCCGAACCGGCACGGCCGTCGCCGCGGACGACGGACCGGCCAGCGGGTCCCCCGAGAGAGCCGCGTACAGAGCGAGCGAACCCAGCGCCGCCACGGGGAGCAGGAAGGCCGCCAGCACGGAGGGCAGCACCTCGGTCATCCTTCCCGCCGCGCGTGCGTGGGCGATGTCCCAGGTCCGCCGGTCACGCACGCTGCGCGCGTAGTCCTCGGTGACCGTGGCCAGGTACGCACGGGTACCGCGGCGCAACCGCAGGGCGAGCACCACCGCCACGGCCGGCACGACGGCGGCCTCCAGGGCGAAGGTCAGTTGCAGCCACGAGTAGGCGGTCGGCACCGACAGAGGAAGGCAGTCCACACCGGGTGTGGTCAGGGAGCCGCAGCCGCTCAACAGCACCGATCCCTGGTAGACGAGCGCGGCCGAGAACCCGCCTCCGAGCAGAGCGCCCAGAGCGGCGGTGGCCGGCCCCGCCACACCGCCCATCGCGATGCCGTCGTGGGCCCGGTCGGAGGAGAACAACACCAGCGCCGCCACCAGCATCATCGACACCAGGAACACCTGGACCACGAACAGCGTGTCGAGGACCGCGCCGTTGCCGGGCAGGCGTCCCGTCGCCGTCCACCCCGGGCGCGGCCACGACGCGTACACGACCACCGCCAGCCCGAGGAACACGGTCGTGTCGCGCAGCAGGCGACAGACACGGTCGGTCCGGGCGTTCCAACGCGGGTCCACACCCGGCACCAGCACGCTCAGCGTGCTGGCCAGGACCACCGCCGACAGCAGTACCGACAGTACGGTTCCGAAGGTCCATGGTCCGGGTCCCTCCGGAAGGCTCCCGGCCGCCGGAACCAGGTCGTATCGCAGGGGCGGGAGCAGCAGCAACGCGGTGACCGTGCCCAGCGCCACCGAGATGTGGGCCGACCGCAACCGGGCCATGGTCTCGCTGTTGCGCCAGAAGTCCGGATGGCTCAGGGGCGCCGCCGCGCTGTGCCTGGGCGGTACCGCACTGGACACGACCTCGTAGTCGGAGGCCGTACGCCGGGACAATCTCCACAGCACCAGGATCACGGCCACGGGAAGGAGAGCGCCCACCACCAGGGCGGGTCCCGGTGCGGACAGAGGTGAGGAGGGAGAACCCAGGAACGCCAACCACGGGCGTGCCTGCACGCACTCCTGACCCTGCCCGGCGGCGCACTGCCAGGCCACCAGGTCCATGCCGATCCCGGCCGCGGCCAGGGTGATGAGCATGGTCAGGGACAACGCCAGCAGCCGAACGCCGGCTCCGTAGACGTTGTTCGCCAGTCGGCGCACCCCGGTCGGTTCGCGGTCCATCCGTCCGGGCCGCATCCAGTAGGCCACGTTGACCAGCATGAACGGCAACAACAGGAGCCACAGCGCCCGCGACGAACTCCCCGAGGTGAGGTTGCCCCAGGCGAAGATCTCCCGGCGGGCCCCCGGAACGGTCTCGGTGTCGGGTTCGCGTCGCCAACGGAAGAACCCCGCGAGTCGGTCGCCGCCCACCCGCATCGCCGGTTCCACGTCCAGCAGTTCCTCGGCCTGTCCTCCGCTGACGCCGTGCACACGCAGTTCCACGCAGTCGGGGACCGGACCGCCCGACCCGCTCCGCACGGTCCGGGCGGCCGAGGCACCGCAGACGCGGGGGGAGGGAAGGTCCAGGTCAGGCTCATGGGGGTCGAGGGGCTCGGCGAGTTCCGACATACCAAGCATCCTGCCACGCAGCGTGTCCGGGCGGTAGCGTTCCATCGAACCGGTGGACGGCGGGGTCCGGACGGGACGGGGACCGCGTGTGGTGGTGTCCGAGGACGAAGGGCACAGCGCCCACCAGGAGACCGCTCAGTGCACCAGGGACTCGTCCGTCAGGTCCCAGGTGTTGCACGCCGCCGGGGTCTGCTCCTCCCACCCCTGCCGGGTCCACATGACGCTGTTGTCCTTCGAACCGTGCGTGCGGTCCTCCTCGGGACCGTCGAGGCGGTCCGCGGTGGCCGCGGCGTCCTCCAGCAGGACGTCCAGGTCGTCCTCCTCCAGCGGATAGGTCACCCGGACCGACCCCAGGAAGGCGCCGGCCAGACAGTTGGCCTGCAGTTCGCTGCGGCGCGTCCACGCGTTGCGTTCCAACTCGTCCTCCTCCAGCCCGCGTTGCTCGTGGTAGTACTCCAACAGCCCCGACTCGCCCTGGACGTGGTGGCCGTACTCGTGGGCCAACAGGGACGCGTACACCACGCTGTCCGTGGCGCCGTTCCACTTCTCCACCACGTCGGAGGTGCCGATGTAGATGCTCGAACTCGCACGGCAGTAGAACGCCCCCGCCTGCGACGGGTACGCGCGGCACGGGCTCGCCCCCGGCTCGTCCCAGAAGACCCGCTCCGGTGGTGTGAAGGGGATGCCGGCACGGTCGAACTGGGTCTGCCAGGCGTCATCGAGGCAGTCCGCGACCGCGTGCAGGAACGCCTCCATCGTCTCCGGGACGTCGACGTCCAACCCCGGCACCGGGCACGGGCGCGGGCTCAGCCGTCCGGTCTCGTACAGCGGGTTGGCGACCAGCGCCGTGTGGCCGGAGGGGCGCCGGGGCTCGCCGAAACGCTCCGACGGCCCGAGGGGACCCTGTTCGCCGCTCCAGTCCGACGGGCCCTGGACGGGTCTGTCGTCCGACTCGGCCCCACCGGCGGAACCGGCCTCCTCCACCGAACCCGAAGGGGACGCCTGTTCGTCGGTGGTGGTCCACGACAGCATCGCCAGGACCAGCAGCACCACCACGAGGGCGGTCACCAGAGCGAACGTCCGCCGGGTGGCACGGCGCTCCGCGAACGCCGACGTCTCGTCCGATCCCGCGTACACTCCTGTCCGCCCGCCCTGTCGTCGCCGTTGACCGGGCCGTACGGACCGGCTCCCGCCCACGCTCCCGTCCGCGCGTCACCGCACCAGCTCCTCGGGAGCGTTCCACGTGTCGCACGCGGCCGGATCCACACGGTCCATGCCGTGGGCCGTCCACATGCGGCCGTTCTCCGCCGAACCGTGCGTGTGCTCGTCGCCCCGGTCGGAGCGGAGCCTGACATCGTCGAGGATATTCTCACGCTCCCTCTCGCCCAGCCCCAGGGAGGTGCCCGAAGCGCCGAGGAAGACGCCCCCCAGGCAATTGGCCTGGAGTTCGTTGCGCCTGGTCAGTTCGTCCGCCTCGTCCCCGTCCACGTCCGCGCGCGCACTGTGGAACTCGGCGAGGATGCGTGACTGTCCCTGCACGTGGTGCCCGTACTCGTGACTGAGCAGGAACGTGTAGGCCTCGGGCCTGTCGCTGCCGGCGGAGGCCGCCACGATCTCCTCCACCCCCAGGTACAGGCCCCGGTTGGCCTGGCAGTAGAAGGCCGCGGTGCCCTCGGTGGGGAACGCCCCACAGGGGCTGTGCCCCGCGGAGTGCCAGTACACGCGGTTGGGGGAGTCGAA
>CALGOD010000595.1 GCA_937957845.1 uncultured Nocardiopsis sp. | reverse complement strand
CACCAGCCTCGAAGAGATCGAGGACCTGTGGGTACGGCCATCGGCCGGTGCCGACCCCTCGGCCGCCATGCCCGGCGCCCCGCCGGCCCCCGCGCCCTCCCCGGTGCGGATCGCCGAGGTCGCCGAGGTCGACCTGGTGACCGAGGACGCCACCTCCATCGCCCGCCTGAACGGTGACCCCAGCATCGCCCTGATGATCATGGCCACCCCCGACGGCAACAGCGTCGAGATCTCCGAGGGCGTCCACTCCGTCCTGGAGGAGCAGTCCGACCTGCTGGACTCGGGCATCGAGATCGGCGTGGTCTTCGACCAGGCGCCCTTCATCAACGACTCCATCACCGACATGTTCGAGGCGGGTGGCTACGGCCTGGTCGCCTCGGTCATCGTCATCCTGGTCTTCCTGCTGTCCATCCGCTCCACCTTGGTCGTCGCCGTCTCCATCCCGGTGTCGATCCTCGTGGCCTTCCTGGGCATGCAGGCCTTCGGGTTCACCCTGAACGTGCTGACCTTGGCCGCGATCACCATCGCGATCGGCCGGGTGGTCGACGACTCCATCGTGGTCCTGGAGAACATCGGGCGCCACATGAGCTACGGCAAGGAGCGCATGCGGGCGGTCAAGGACGGCGTGCGCGAGGTCGCCGTGGCCGTGGCCTCCTCCTCCTTCGCCACCATCGCCGTCTTCCTGCCGCTGGCCTTCGTCGGAGGCATGGTCGGCGAGATCTTCGTGCCCTTCGCGGTCACCAGCTCCCTGGCCCTGGGCGGTTCGCTGCTGGTGGCGCTCACCATCACCCCGGTGCTGTGCTACTGGTTCATGCGTCCTCGGGAGGTCGGTGACGCCACTCTGGAGCAGATCGAGCAGGAGCAGAGCGAGCGGGAGAAGCGCTCTCCGATGCAGCGGGCCTACCTGCCCGTCATCCGCTGGATCACCACCAAGCGCAGGTCCGCCACGCTCATCACCCTGACCGCGTCGCTGTTCGTCTTCGGTGGCACGCTGGTCATGGCCGCCGGTTCCGAGACCGACTGGATGGGCGAGGCCGAGCAGAACACCTACGCGGTCGTGCAGGAACTGGAGCCCGGTACCTCCCTGGAGGCCGCCGACGCCGAGGCCGCCAAGGTCGAGGAGCTCTTGGCGGGAATGGCCTGGATCGACAGCTACCAGACCAACATCGGCGGCAACCCGCTGATGGGCGGCGGATCGGACCAGATCGACTACACCATCACCGCCGACCCGGACACCGACCAGCTGCGCAACCGCGAGGTGCTGCGCACCGAGTTCGCCAAGCTGGACACCGAGTACGAACCGCGTCTGGACGCCACCGGCGGCATGGGCGGCTCCGCCATCGAGGTGCGTGTCACCGCCGAGGACCAGGACACCCTGGCCGAGGCCGCGGCGATGGTCGAGGAGGAGCTGCGCGCCATCGACGGCGCCGACGACGTGGCCAGCGGCATCACCGCGTCGCAGGCCGCGCTGGAGGTGCGCGTGGACGGTGAGGAGGCCGCCGAACTCGGCATGAGCGATGCCATGGTCGGCCAGGCGGTCTCGGCCGCCTTCAACGGCCGTAACGTGGGCACCGCCACCATCGACGACATCCGTCGCGACGTGGTCATCCGTGTGGAGGAGGCGCCGCAGACCGTCGCCGAACTGGAGGACCTGCCGCTGACCACGCCCACCGGCCAGGCCATCGTCCTGGGCGATGTGGCCGAGGTGGAGGAGGTGCTCCAGCCTCCGGAGCTCACCCGTATCGACGGGGTCACCAGCACCACCGTGACGGCCGCCGCCACAGCCTCCGACCTGGGCGGGGTCAGCGTACAGATCAGCCAGGCCCTGGACGGGCTGGACCTGCCCGAGGGCGCCACCGCCACCCTCGGCGGTGTGAGCCAGGAACAGACAGAGGGCTTCGCCCAGATCGGGCTGGCGATCCTCGCCGCGATCGTCATCTGCTACCTGATCATGGTGGCGACGTTCAAGAGCCTGCTCCAGCCGCTGATGCTGCTGATCTCGGTGCCGTTCGCCGCGACAGGCTCGCTGGGCCTGCTCATGCTGACCGGTACCCCGATCGGGGCCGCCGCCCTGATCGGCATGCTGATGCTGATCGGCATCGTGATCACCAACGCCATCGTGTTGATGGACCTGATCAACCAGAACCAGAACCGTGGCATGCCGCTCGGTGAGGCGATCGTGGAGGGGGCCCGGCACCGTCTGCGGCCCATCCTCATGACGGCGGTGGGCACCATCGCCGCGCTCGTGCCGATGGCCACCGGTCTGGCGGGTGGTGGAGCGTTCGTCTCCGGCCCGGTCGCCATCGTGGTGATCGGCGGTCTGGTGACCTCCACCCTGCTCACGCTGATCCTGGTGCCCGTCCTCTACCAGCTGGTGGAGTGGAGGCGACAGCGCCGTGAGGCCCGCAGGCGGGCCCGCCGCGAGCGCAGGGCGGCCCGAGGGAACACGGTCGAGGGAGGAACCGAGACGGAGGCCGAGCGCAGCAAGCAGACGGTCGGCTGACCTCGCTCCTGAGAAACGGGGGAAGGGGCGTCCCGCGCACAGCGCGGGACGCCCCTCGTCGTTTTCCTTTCCGGGGAGTTTCGGCCACGGGCCGATCGGTTCATGGCCGAAGGATGGCCGACACATGCCCGATGTGTGGCGAGCCCGAATTCCTCGATCGCGTGTTCGAAAAAAGAAAAAAGATGATAAGAGCGTTTTGTCTCTCGTCTTCGAGGTATGCCGACACGTAGTGTTCGCGCTCAAGGTGCGGGGCGGGGTGGCGGCTCACCGCCTCTCCGTGCGACTTTCGGGGGAAAGGGTGCAGGGATGATGTCTTGCGTCACGCTTAGCCGTCCTGACCTGCGCGAACACAGTGAACAGTTGTCGTTCGACAACAAAATTTTGCCCCACGGCTTTTGAAGACGTTTCTGGGGGAACGTACTGTGCGCACCACGGGCGCTACCGCCCGGTCACGGGGCTTGGATGCCGACCGTGAGCGGGGCGCACGACTGGGGCCTGCCAGCCAGGCAGCTATACCAGGAACACACAGGACAGAGCACCGGGGGTATTCTCTTGTCCGCTATCGCTTCCCATGTGTCCCAGAACACAACCAATCACACGCCCGTAATTCCCAGACCGCGTAGAGCGGCTGAGGAGGTCTCGGCCGAGGAGTTGTTGTCAGAGCTCCGAGGGCTGAGTGAGGGGGACCCGCGGGCCAACAGATTGCGCGAACGCGTCGTCGTGCTCTACCAACCGCTGATCAACAAGATCGCTCGCCGCTACGGGGGGCGCGGCGAGCCGTTGGAGGACCTGAAGCAGACCGCCATGGTCGGGTTGGTCAAGGCCGTACGCGGTTACGACCCCGACCGTGGCAAGCCGTTCATCTCCTACCTGCTTCCCACGGTCACCGGTGAGATCAAGCGGCACTTTCGGGACCACACCTGGGCCGTGCGCGTGCCCAGGCGTCACCAGGAGAACCGCGTCAAGCTCCGGCGCATCATCGGCGAGTTCCAGCAGGAGCACGCACGCACCCCCACCATCGCCGAACTGGCCCAGGAGATGGGCCTGTCCGAGGCCGAGGTCAGTGAGCTGACCCAGGTCTCGGAGTCCTACCGCTCCCTGTCGCTGGACGCGCCGGACTCCTCCGACTCCGACGGACAGGAGGGCGCCCGCCTGGAAGACCACCTGGGCAGTGAGGACCAGGCCCTGGAGCGGGTGGTCGAGCGTGAGTCCCTCAAGCCGGCCCTGGCCCGCCTACCCGAACGCGAACGCAAGATCCTGCTGTTGAGGTTCTTCGGAGACCACACCCAGTCCGAGATCGCCGACCGCCTCGGCTACTCCCAGATGCACGTGTCCCGGCTCCTGGCCGGCGTGCTGGAGCAGCTGCGCAAGGAGGTGGGCACGGACTCGCCCTCCCGTAACTAGTGGACCCTTTCGTCAGGGGGACCCCGATCCGCCGGGCAGCGGTGTCCGGTCTCCCCTTCTCCCGCCGGAGGACATCGACAGGAGCCGTCCTCCGGCGGGAGGCTCGTCGGGGCCGACTCCGATCGGAGCATGGGTCCGCGCGGTACGCGAGGCCCGGCGCCACGGGTTCTGCGCTCCGTCGTCGCCTCGGGAAGCAGGCCTGATATCTCTTCGTCGCCGGAGCGGCGATTTGTGCTATCCACGCACTCCAGGCAGTCTGCCTCCCATGAACGAAACGAACAAGAGCCTCGAAGACCTGGTCCGCGCCGAGTTGGGCGGCGAACCCTCCCAGGAGGCCAAGGACTACGCGCGGCGGCTCTACGAGCGCTACCGGCTGCCCGCACCCGCCGAGGACGGCGAGGACGACGGCGCGCCATCGACGGCCGTCACCGAGGAGTAGACAGGTCCCACGTCCGCCCAGGGCGGGGAGGACACACGGTGTGTCCACACTCCGCCACGGCATTCGGGGACGGCCATCGTCCCCCGCGAGGTCGGCCCGCGGAGGAGCGCCTCTTCCTCAGTGCGTGTCCGCCGCCGGGTCGCCACCGCGCTCCCAGACCAGTTCGAACCAGACCTTCCTGCCCATGCCGTCGCCGCGTCGTTCGGTTCCCCACTTGCTGGAGAGCGCCTCCACCAGATCCAGGCCCCGACCGTGTTCCGCCGTGTCGTAGGGGTCCCGGTTCTGGGGCTCGGGCTTCTCTGCCAGGTTGCCCAGATCCCGTACCTCCACCCGCGCCCACCCGGGCGCCACCTGGACGCACACCTCGAACTTGCCGGTGGCCATGCCCGAGGCACTGTGGGTGATGGCGTTCGTGGCCAGTTCGCTGGTCAGCAGTGTCGCCGTGGTCAGCTCCGGCGACGCGGCCAGTTGACGGGCGACGAACCTCCTCGCATAGGCGATCTGACTCGGCAGGCCCGGAAACCTCCGTCGTACGGGTCTACACGTGGTGTCGATGTCGTCAGGGGCTCGTTCTTGCATGGGACTCGCCGGACGTTGCGGGTGTGTGGACGTCGGTGCCGGGCTCTGAAGAGGGTCCGTCCACAAGGGACCGGCCCCGCGGGCGGGATCGTGCGCTCGGTGCGCGCATGGGGGACTGCGGAATGCTGCGGTGTCACACATTGGGCTCACTCCCCGAGGACGTGTGTTCGCGGCGGGCATGGCAACGAAAGCGCCTGGCCCTCGCAAGGCGTCCGTGCCCGCATTGCGGGTCACGGCGCGTTCTCACACCGGTCACGGTCCTCTGGTACAAGCAGGTATGCGTTCGTCCGCCGCGAGGCGCACGGTCTGAGGGCGGCGACAAGGGGATGGGGAGAAGCCCGGGGGCTTCTCCGTGGTCGACGGGGCCTGAGAGCGGGCCGAAGAAGTCGCTCATGTCTGGTTGTGGATGCGCCCCACGACACTGAAGGGCGTATTCGCGCTCAGCATACGCTCCGTGCCTCCTCAGGAACCCGACCGACCTCGCCTGGCCAGGATAACCCTCACTGAGCTGGTTAAAGGGGGTTTCCGGTCTGATCACACGGTTGGTCAGGAGGGGGTGGCGTCCGGGTCGCGGAACTGGTGGGGCCTGTGAGCATGGATAACGATTAAGTAAACTCTTTGGAAAGCCCGGTGATGGGCAAGGTCTTGCGTTCACCATGTCCGACCGGCCAAGGTGTGGGGATGTCCTCCCGACCGCCCCTGTCCTCCGGTCCCGGCATCGAGATCGACCGCGCCGTACGCCTGACCGACGAGGGTCACGTCCTCGTGGGCGGGTGCCCCCCGAGGGCGGTGCGTCTGGCCCCCGAGCAGGTCAGCGCGCTCATCCGTTGGCTGAGTGGTTCCGCGCCGAGGGGAACGGAGGAGGGCCTGCTCGCCCGGGCCCTGATCAGAGCGGGGTTGGCCCACCCCCGCCCTCGGCCGCTCGCCCCCGATCACACCGTCGAGGTGGCCGTGGTGGGGAGGACGGGGCACCACGCTCTGACCACCACCTTGGACCATCTGGCGGACCACCATCCGAAGGCGCGGACGGTGGTGGTCGGGGCCACCGGCGCGGGGGCCTGGGCCGCACGCCGCCGTGGAGCCCGCGTCGTTTTGGGGCCGAACGGGGGCGCCGAGGCGATGACCGCGGCATTGCGTGCGTGCTCGGCCGACCTCGTCGCCCTCGTCGAGGCGGGCACACGTCCCTCCGCCGGGTGGCTGGACACCGCTCTGGGGCACTTCGACGATCCCGAGGTGATGGCGGTGGTGCCGCGCGTCCTGACGGACCGCTCCACAGGTCTTGGTCACGCGCGGATGACCGTGGCCGCCATCGCCGCCAGTGGTACGGGTGCCGACCGCGGTGGCGACCCCGCGCCGGTTCTGCCCTGGGGGCACTCCCGACCCTGGCAACGGCGACCGGGAGCGGCCGGCGGGTTCACCGACCCGCTGAGGCCCGTCCCGGCCCTGGTGGTCCGCCGTATCGTCGCCGACCTGGAACCCGGGTGGGAGGAGGCCCCCGCACTGGACCTGCTGTGGCGAATGGTGGACCAGGGATGGTCGGTGCGTTACGAGCCCCGTTCCCGGGTCTGGGTGCCACCGACCACGGACGTGGTCGACTACCTGAGTGACAGCTTCACCGCGGGAGCGCTCGCCGCTCCGCTCGCCCGTCGCCACGGGCAACGCCAGGCCGGTCCCGAGCTGCCCCTGGCCGGGGTGGTCGGCCTCGCCCTGGCCGTGACCGGACGCCCTGGCGCCGCGCTGGTGGCCGGTGTGTTGGGAGGCGTGTCGGTGGCCGGCGAGCTCCTGTCCCAGGAGCGGATTCCGTTGCCCGAGACGGCGCGGATGGCGGCTCTGGACCTGGTGCACACCGTGCGCGCGGGAACGCACGCGGTGCGTACCTCGTGGTGGCCGCTCGCCGCGGCGGCGGCGGTGGGCGGCGCGATCGCCCGCCGCCGCGGGAGAGGATCCGGGGAGAACGCGAAGCGTGCGGGCCGGATCGCCGTGGTCGCGGGTGCGGCCCTGACCCTGCCGCACGTCATGGCCTGGCACCGGGACAGGGGAACGGCGTTGACCGGTCCGGTGACCTGGACCGTCCTGGGCATGGCGGGTGACGCGGCCCGTTCCCTGGGGACCTGGTGGGGCGCGGTACGCGCGCGGACCCCGGCGCCCCTGTTGCCCCGGATCAGGTCGGTGTCCGATACGACTCCCTCCGGTGGATCCGGGGAAGGCCGAGGTGTTCCGGGGAGGGGGCCGGGCCGACGACTTCCGTGACCGCCCCGGGTTTTCCGTGGCCGCGGGTGAGCGTACGGGAGAGATCGGAAGGGCACTCTTGGAAGTTTCGTTTTGTTGGATAAGGGATTCTGTGATCCCCCTGTCCGAAAAATCTTCTTTGTTGTGTTCCCGCCGCAATGGTTCCCGCGAGAGCGCCCCTGAAAGGTGTGTCTTTGTGCATGACGGGAAAAGGGGTCATTTCCCTTGAATCACCTTGTTGCTCCAGCTCAGGCCCTGGGCTCTGTTCGGGCTGAAGTCATTTCCTGAGTGCAGAACAGGACAAATTATCCATAGTTGCACGCCAGTTGAGTGGCGTTGTCTTTTCTTGATGTAGTGGTTACCTTCAAGTGTCTGAATTGCCGCAGGCTCATGGCATTGCTGTCACGGAACGTAGTCGGATGAAAAAGTTCTCGGGGCGCCGCGAAGAGCCGCTCGCCGTGGTCGTGAAGTGATGAAGTCCCGGCATCGGTGACGTCCGCCGACACGCCCCTGGGGCACTTCGGACCGCGGCCACGGGCGGAACCGGGCGAGGGCCGTGCACGAACGGGACCAACGGCGGATTCGGCTGTGAGGTGCGGAGAGAGCTGTGAGTAAGTTCCTGGCCAGACGGCTGCTGAACCACGTCGTGTTGGTCTTCCTCGCGACGAGCTTCGCCTACCTGCTCGCCGCGACCAGCCTGCATCCGCGCGACTACTTCGAGCGGATGCAGCCGCCGCCCACCCCGGAGGCGATCAACGCCCAGCTGGACGCGCTCGACCTCAACGACCGGACCCCCCTCGCCCAGCGCTACGCCACATGGGTCACCGGTGTGGTCCAAGGTGATTTCGGCAAGACCATCCAGGGCCGCGACGTCGCCGACCAGATGTGGCTGAAGGCGGGCGTGACCCTACGCCTGATCACCGTCGCGACCCTCCTCGGCGGTGTCATGGGCATCGCCGTCGGCGCCTACGCCGCGGTACGCCAGTACCGAAGATTCGACAAGGCGGCCACGGCGGTCTCCTTCCTGGTGTTGTCCGTGCCCACGGTCGTCGTCGCGATCGTCGTGCAGGTCCTGGCCGTCGCGGTCAACGACGGACTCGGATTCCAGCTGTTGCGCTACTCCGGCGAGTACTCGGCCGGTTTCGACGGAACGTGGTGGCAACTGTGGGGCAACCGGATCCACCACGCCCTGCTGCCCACCATCGTGCTGGCCGTCGCGCTCTTCGCCGCCTTCGCCCGCTACCAGCGCAACATGATGCTGGACGTGCTCGGCGCCGACTTCGTGCGCACCGCCATGGCCAAGGGACTCACCCGAGGAAGGGCCCTGTTCAGGCACGCACTGCGCACGGCCCTGATCCCCACCATCACCTACTTCACCTTCACCTTCGGTGCCCTGGTGTCGGGGGCGACCTTCACGGAGAAGATCTACGGCTGGCACGGCATGGGGGCCTGGCTGATCGACTCGATCTTCCGCCACGACGTCCACGTGGTCGCGGCCGTCTCGTGGTTCATGGCGATCACCGTCATGACGGCCTCCTTCCTCTCCGACGTCCTCCACGCCTGGCTGGACCCGAGGGTGCGGGTGTGACAGCGAACCCCGCCACCGACCGCGATGTTCCATCGCGCCCGACCGCACCACCGTCGTTGGAGAACGCCTCATGAGCACGATCGAGAGGAACACGGAGCCCGCCGAGGCGCCGTCCGTGCCCCCGACCCCCGACCGGCTCAGGGACGTGCTCCGCCGGCTCCTGGGCACCCGACGCGTCATCATCGGTCTGGCCCTGCTCGCCCTACTGGCGCTCCTGGCCCTCGTCGGTCCGCTCGTCAGCGGATGGGAAGTGGGCCGGCGCGACTTCTCGGCCGTGCTCGAAGGGCCGTCCGTCGAACACTGGATGGGCACCAACCGCACCGGTCAGGACATCTTCACCCAGGCCACCGCCGGCCTGCGCAAGTCCCTCCTCATCGGCCTGCTGGTCGCCCTGGTCTCCACGGGGGCGGCCGCTCTCGTCGGTGCCTTCGCCGGTTATCTCGGCAAGATGACGGACAGGGCCCTGATGTGGACCGCCGACCTGGCGCTGGTCCTGCCCAACTTCGTCATCCTGGCCATCCTGTCCAGGCACTTCGCCGGTCGGGGCGGTTGGCTCGTCCTCGTCGTCCTGCTCGCCGCCTTCAGTTGGATGGTCACCTCCAAGATGGTCCGTGGTCTGACCATCTCCCTGCGCGAACGCGAGTACGTCCACGCCGCCCGCTTCATGGGGGTGCCCCCGCACAGGATCATCCTGCGCCACATCCTGCCGAACATGTCGTCCCTGCTCATCGCGGACGCCACGATCATGGTCAGCACGGCCGTCATCGGCGAGACCGCGCTCAGTTACTTCGGCCTGGGGGTGCGGCCGCCCGACATCAGTCTCGGCGTGGTCATCGCCGCCGGAGCCCCGTTCGCCACCACCGCCCCCTGGATGTTCGCCTTCCCCACGGCCCTGCTGGTGCTGATGGTGCTCGCGGTCAACATGATCGGGGACGGACTGCGCGACGCCCTCGACCCGTACTCCAGAACGCGCCGCTCTCCGGGGGAGATACGCACATGAGCACCGAAACCGTCGTGACCCGAGCCTCCTCCCACGGTCGTGTCGAAAACACCCCCGTCCTGGAGGTCACCGACCTCACCGTCACCTTCCCCGGCAGGAACGGCGACCCGGACGTGCGCGCCGTGCGCGGACTCGGCTACACCGTGCGCCGCGGTGAGGTACTGGGCATCGTCGGGGAGTCCGGCTCGGGCAAGTCCGTCTCCGCCATGGCGGCCATGGGTCTGCTGCCCGACCACGCCGAGGTCACCGGATCGGTGCGTCTGCACGGCGAGGAGATCCTGGGCTTGGACGAGCGCACCATGGCCCGCAAACGCGGCAGGGTCATCTCCATGGTCTTCCAGGACCCACTGTCGGGGCTCACCCCCGTCTACACCGTCGGCGACCAACTGGCCGAGGCCGTCCTGACCCACGAACCGAGGACCTCCAAGGCCGGGGCCAGGGCCCGCGCCGTCGAACTGCTCGACCTGGTCGGCATCCCCCACGCCGAACAGCGCTACCGCTCCTTCCCCCACGAATTCTCCGGCGGTATGCGCCAGCGCGTGATGATCGCCATGGCGATGGCCAACGACCCCGACGTCATCATCTGCGACGAGCCCACCACGGCCCTCGACGTCACCGTCCAGGCACAGATCCTCGAGCTGCTGCGCACCGCCCGCCGCAGGACCGGCGCCGCCGTCGTGATGATCACCCACGACCTCGGGGTCGTGGCCGGATTCGTCGACCGGGTCCTGGTCATGTACGCGGGTCGTGCGGTGGAGATCGGCGATGTCGACGACGTCTACCACCGCAGCCGCATGCCCTACACCGTGGGCCTGCTCGGCGCCGTGCCCCGCGTGGACCTGGAGTCTCAGGGGGCGTTGGTCCCCGTCGAGGGCGCCCCGCCCTCACCGTCGAACCTGCCGCCCGGTTGTCCGTTCGCACCGCGCTGCCCCCTCGCCCTGCCCGAGTGCGACGAGGCCGAACCCGAGCTCCTGGAGCCCGGAGCCGGGTCCTTGGGCGGCAGCGGTCAGGGAGGGGCCGTGGGCGGGCGGGGACGCGGAAGCGAGCCCCATCGCGTGGCATGCCTCCGCTCCGGAGAGATCGCCGAGCGGGGATGGAC
>CALGOD010000594.1 GCA_937957845.1 uncultured Nocardiopsis sp. | reverse complement strand
CCGGAGGTCAGGCCCGCCACGATCCTGCGTTGCAGGATCAGGGCGAAGAGGATCAGGGGGACGGAGACCAGCACCGAGGCGGCCATGACCTGCCCGATCGGGTTCTCGTAGCCGACCCGTTGGAAGGTGCCCACGAAGACCGGAACGGTCTGCACGTTCAGATCGTTGGGGGCGAAGGAGAAGGCCAGGAGGAACTCGTTGGTGGCGTACACGAAGGTCAGGATGGACGCCGCGCCCACGCCCGGCGCCGCCAGCGGCGCGACCACGCGCAGGAAGGCCTGGAAGGGCGTGGCCCCGTCCACCTTCGCCGACGCCTCGATCTCCTTGGGGATTCCCGCGAAGGACGTGGCGAGGATGAAGATGGCCAGTGGCAGGGTCAGCGCCACGTAGGGGATGATCATGCCGGCGTAGGAGTTGAGCAGGCTGATCCCCGTCCAGTCGTGGAGCTGCAGGTACATCTGGTACAGCGGGTTGACCAGCGCCACCGGCGGGAACAGGGTCGCGACCAGCGTGGCGGCCAGGATCACGAACTTGCCCGCCAACGGCAACCGCGCCAGCGCGTAGCCCGCCAGCGAGGCCACCGGGATGCAGATCAATGTGGTCACCGCGGCCACGATCAGGGAGTTGCGGAGCGCGAACTGGAATCCCTGGTCGAAGACCTCGCGGTAGTTGCCGAAGCCGAACGGTCCTTGGAAGATGTTCGGCTCGGTGATGGCCACCGCGCCCGACCGCAGACTGGTCATCGCCATCCACAGGAACGGGAACAGGCACCACAGCAGCACCACGGCCAGCCCGAGGAGCTTGAGCGCGTTGCCCACCGCGGGGTGCATCCGACGACGCGGTTCGTGGACCGCCCCACTGGGTTTCACCGTCTCGGCCGCCATCACTTCTCCTTCCCCGCCACGTCACCGACCATGTGACGGCCCAGTCGACTGATGAAGGCCAGACCGACGATCATGACGATGACGAACGTGACCGTGGACAGCGCGTTGGCGTATCCCAGGTCCGGGTCCCGGATCAGGTAGCGCTGCGCGTAGACCGAGAGCGTGGCCAACGAGTTCGAGTAACCGGTGAAGATGTACGCGAAGTCGAACATACGAAGGGCGTCCACCGTACGGAACAGCAGGGCCACGACGATGGCCGGGCGCAACAGTGGCAGGGTGATGCTCCAGAACCGCTGTAGCGCGCCGGCTCCGTCCACCTTGGCGGCCTCGTAGTAGTCCCTGGGAATGGTCTGTAGGCCCGCGAGCAGGAGCAGGGCCACGAACGGAGCGGTCTTCCACACGTCCGCGCTGATGACACCGACCATCGACCAGGTCGGGTCACGCAGCCAGTTGATGTCGGTGCCCAGCACGGAGTTCACGAAGCCCGGGTTGCGGTCGAACATGTACCGCCACACCTGAGCGGCCACGGCGGTCGGGATGACCCAGGGGATCAGGATGACCGCGCGGGTCACACCGCGTCCGACGAACGCCTGGTGCATGATCAGTGCGAACACCATGCCGATGACGAACTCCAGCGACACCGACGCGACCGTGAACACCAGGGTGTTCCAGACCGCGTTGTAGAAGCCGGAGTCGCTCAGGACCCGGAGGTAGTTGTCGAGTCCGGTGAACTCCTGTCGGAATCCCCGGATGTCGTAGAGGCTCCTCCCGACCGCGTAGAACACCGGGAAGAGCGCGATCACGGCCATGAAGGCGAACGATGGGGCGAGAAAGACCCGCCCCATCGCACGTTCACCCAGGCC
Organism: uncultured Nocardiopsis sp.; assembly: GCA_937957845.1. Lineage (GTDB taxonomy): Bacteria > Actinomycetota > Actinomycetes > Streptosporangiales > Streptosporangiaceae > Nocardiopsis. The sequence continues at coordinate 1,748 of CALGOD010000594.1, read as the reverse complement.
CTGCTGTCTCACACGGACTGTCTGGGTCGTCGCCATGGGCTTCTACTCTCTTGTGAGAGCGTCGTCGGCCGCCTTGTTCACAGCCTCCAGGGCCGGACCGGCCTCCTCCTGTCCGCGGAAGGCGGGGTGCAGGTTGTCCTGGATGGCCAGGGACAGCGAGTTGTATCCGGGCACCGGCGGGCGGGCGTGCGCCTCGGTGAGGATCTCTCCCAGCATCTCGAAGTCGGGGTCGTCGACCTCGTCGTAGACGCTGAGCATGGTGGGCGGCAGGCTGTGCTCGGCCAGGATGTTCTGGGCCTCTGGGTCGGTGGCGGCCCACAGGACGAACTCACGAGCCAGCTCCTTGTTGTCGCTCAGGCTGCTGACGGCGTTGTTGAGTCCGCCCAGGGCGCTGGTGGTGCCCTCACCTGTGAAGGTGGGCAGGGGCGCGACGGCGAAGTCACCGGCCACCGCGCTCTCCTCGCCTCCCTCGCCTTCCAGGAGCGGGATGGCGTAGGGCCAATTGCGCATGTAGACGGCCTCGCCCGCCTGGAACAGGGCGCGAGCGTCGTCCTCGACCATGGAGTCGAAACCGTCGGCGTAGAAGCCGCTCTCGTAGGCCTCCGTCATGAAGTCCAGGGCGGTCGTGGCGGCGTCGCCCTCCAGGAAGGTGCTCTCCTCCTGGGCCTGGTCGAACAGCTCACCGTCCGCGGACCAGAACATCTCCAGGTAGTTGACGACGAAGCCCTCGTACTGGTCGCCCTGCCCGACGTAGGCGGAGATGCCCTCCTCCTCGGCGGCCTCCATGCCGGTCTCGTAGAGCTCCTCCCAGGTCGTGGGCGGCTCGTCGATGAGGTCGGTGCGGTAGTACAGGAAGGCGCCGTTGGAGGAGTAGGGCAGCGCGTACAACTCCTGCTGCCACTGGGCGCTGTCGATGGCCCCCTCCAGGCTGACGCCCTCGACCTCCCCGCGCAGGTCCTCCAGGGACTCGATGTAGCCGTAGTCGGCGAACTCACCGGTCCAGATCACGTCGAGGCCGAGGACGTCGAACTCCCCGGCCTGGTTCTGCAGGTCCTGGAACATGGCCTGACGCTGCTCGTCGGCGGTGGGCGCCAGGAAGAAGATCTCGACCTGCTGGTCCGGGTTGTTCTCGTTCCACAGACGGGCGACGTCCTCATGGATCGCCCGGTCCGCCCCGGTGACCGCCCATACGAACTGAGGGTCCTCGGCGAGCCCGGCGCTCTCACCACCGTCGGTCTGACCCTCCTCTCCTGGAGGTTCGCCGCACGCGGTGGCCAGCGTGAGGCTCAAGGCCGTCAGCCCCGCGGCGCAGGCGCGCAACGCGTATCTCTTCTGGCGTGGAAGCACTGGCATGACTCTCTCCTTCCGCACCGGACGGGTGCCCTGGCGCTCGGGGTCGGGTATGTCCTGGGCCTTCCTGGAGCCGTGCGAAAACGATGCCACCGCTCCTGTGACCTGGTCAACAAGGAACATGCCCGATCTCGCGAGTCGCACGCATGAGAAGGAGGCTCCGTGCTTTTCACGAGTGAAAACGTTGCCACAACACGGTTCTCCTCCTACCGTGGTAGGTATGTCCAGTCAACCCGCGAGTATGCGGGACGTCGCCGACCGTGCGGGGGTCTCCCTCTCCACGGTCTCCCGGGTGCTGCGCGGCGCTCCCGGCGTGGCCCCCCAGGTCCGCCGGCGTGTACAGCGCGCCGCGGACGAACTCTCCTACGTGGTCTCGCGCAACGCCTCGGGACTGGTCA
>CALGOD010000593.1 GCA_937957845.1 uncultured Nocardiopsis sp. | reverse complement strand
GACCGCCTCGCCCCCACCTCCCTGTTGGACCGTCTTCCCTCCGACGTGGAGATCATCGACGCCGCCAAGATCCCCTACGGCCGCTCCATGAGCCAGGAGGACATCAACGACATCCTGATCGACCGGGCCCGTCGGGGTAGGTTCGTCGTGCGCCTCAAGGGCGGAGACTCCTTCCTGTTCGGTCGCGGCGGCGAGGAGGCGGCGGCCTGCGCCGCCGCTGGGGTCCCTGTCATCGCCGTGCCCGGCGTGACCAGCGCGCTGGCCGCTCCCGCCGGCGCGGGCATCCCCGCCACCCACCGGGGCGTGGCCCAGGACGTGCACATCGTGTCCGCGCACGTTCCGCCGGGGGACGAGCGTTCCACGGTCGACTGGTCGGGACTGGCCCGCGCGGGCGGTACCGTCGTGGTCCTCATGGGGGTGGGGCACCTGGAGAGCGTCGCCGACGCCCTCGTCTCCCACGGACGCTCCGCCGACACCCCCGTCGCGGTGGTGCAGGAGGCCACACTGCCGGGGCAGCGGACGGTCACGGGTACGCTGTCCACCATCGCCGCGTCGGCCCGGTCGGCCGGAGTGCGGCCCCCTGCGGTGGTGATCATCGGAGAAGTGGTCAAAACAGCGCGGGAGCTTGACATACTGCACACGGGAACCCCGTTCGAGACCCGTCGACCGGTGACCGGGCGCGATCTCCAATGAGCCGGTCGCCCGCCGCGTGAACGACGTGTGCCACGGGCGGGCGACCGTCAGCACCGATGAGGAGGGCACACCGATCATGACCCGGCCGTCGGCAGTACCGGGAACCACAGGTTCCGGTGCCCGGGACCGGTTCGGAACCGGACCGGCCGCCACCTCCGACCAGCCCGCCCAGGGTTCGGGAACCGCGTCCCAGGTGGGATCCGATTTCCTCCAGGGGCCGCTCGCGCCGGCTCCCGCCGGTCCGGCCGAGAGCCGAGCACCCGTCCCCGACGACGATCATTTCGAACAGGTTCTGGAGACGCTGCGCAGGCAGATCCGGGACCTGGAGTTCGCCGACGCCCTGCCCAACGCGGAGGAGGGTCGCACCCTCCAGGCCGACGTGCTCGCCCAACTCTCCGACTACGTCCTGCCCCGGGTACGCCGTCCCGACATACCGCTGCTCATCGCGGTCGCCGGGTCCACCGGGGCGGGTAAGTCCACCCTGGTCAACAGCCTGGTCGGCGAGCAGGTCACCACCACCGGCGTGCGTCGCCCCACCACCAACAGCCCCGTGCTGGCCTGCAACCCCGCCGACGTCGACTGGTTCAGCGAGTCGTCGTTCATCCCGTCCCTGCCCCGCATGCGCCAGCAGGGGCTGGCGATGCCCGGCAAGGACGGCATGCTGGTGCTGGCCGCCACCGAGTCCATGCCCCAGGGCGTGGCCCTGCTCGACACACCCGACGTCGACTCCGCCGTCGCGGCCCACCACGAGTTCGCGGCCAAGTTCCTCGACGCCGCCGACCTGTGGGTGTTCGTCACCACCAGCACCCGTTACGCCGACGCGCGTGTGTGGGAGTTCCTCCAGGTCGCCCGCGACCGCGACACCTCCCTGGCCGTGGTGCTCTCCCGTGTGCCACGGCGGGGACGGCGTCAGCTGCTGGACCACTTCGGGGCCATGTTGGAGGCCAACGGTCTGGGATCGGCAGCCCGCTTCGCCATCCCCGAGACCGATCAGATCCGGGGAGGGCGCTTCACCTCCAACGTCGCCGACCACGTCCGCGACTACCTGGCCGAGGTCGCGGGGGAGACCGAGCAACGCGACCGCGTCTCCCGCCGGACCTTCGTCGGCGTCATCGAGAGCTTCCGCACCCGGGTGCCCGAACTGGCCCGCCAAGTGGAGTCGCAGATCGAGACCGGTCGCATCCTCGCCACCGCGGTGGACGACGCCTACGCCACCGCCCGCCACCGCATCGAGACCAGCCTGGGCGACGGCTCCCTGCTGCGCGGATCGATGCTGGCGCGGTGGCAGGAGGTGACCGCCGGGGGAGAGCTCGCCAAGAGTCTGCGCATGCGAGGTAGGCGTGCCCGCAGGGGCGGACGTGTGGAACAGGCCGAGCGCAGCCAGCGGGTCGGTGCACTGGAGCGCGCCATCCGCGAGGCCCTGGAGGCCCTGGTCGTCTCCAGCTGCGAGCGCGCCGGTGACGAGGTCGAACAAAGGTGGCGGGAGATCCCGGGGGCGGGCGAGCTGGCGGCCAAGGCCCTCAACCAGCCCGGAACCGGCCTGCTGGCGCAGCAGATCCGCCAGGAGATCGCCGAGTGGCAGCGTGAGGTCGCCGAGATGACCACCGCCAGCGGGGCCACCAAGCGTTCCGTGGCCCGGTTCGTCACCTTCGACCATGACGTCGTCGCCCTCGTCCTGATCATCGACCTGCTCGGATACGAACGATCCCGTTCCGGGGGCGGTGCCCACGCGGCGGAGAGCTCCGGTCCGTCCCCCCAGCGCCTGCTCAAGGGACTGTTCGGCGCCCAGTCCCTGCGTAGTATCGGCGCGTCCGCGCGGGACGGTCTGGGCAAGCGCATCCTGGGGCTGCTCGAGCGTGAGCGCGTGCCCTTCGACAGCGCCCTGGCCGCCGCCGGGATCCCGTCCGAGGACAGCGCGGTCCAGCTCTACCAGGCCACGTACAACCTTGAGATCGCGAAGTAACGGCTCCTCCGTACGTGGGCCGGGGCCTCGTCCCCCGTGGCGGGGCCCGCCGTTACCGATACCAGTCGACGTCCAGGGGAGGTGACCCGTTGGCTACGCTCCACAGGGGACCGACGGCCCACCAGGGCGTGCCCT
>CALGOD010000592.1 GCA_937957845.1 uncultured Nocardiopsis sp. | reverse complement strand
CTGGTCACCAACCGGACCTGCTCGGGTTCCTGGATGGTGTCCAGCAGGGACTTGGCCTGGTCGTAGGCGTCCATGGCCCGGGAGTAGTCCTCACGGGTGGCGTCGTCGACCCTGGCCAGGTCGATCTCCAGACGTGCGACGTCCTCACCGAGCCGGACGACGTCCTCGGTGGCCATCTGCCGGATCTCCTCCAGCTGCTTGGCCTTCTCCGCCTCGCGCTTCTTCCGACTGTTGTGGACGAACCAGGCGCCCGCGGCGACGAGTACCAGCAGGAGTCCGAGGAGCACCAGTCCGGAGACGGTCCCCGCCTGCTCCGACTCCTCCACCTGACCGACCGCCTCGGGGACGGCCACGAGGGTGTCCACCTGGTTGCCGCCGCCCTCCCGGACGGCGATGTCACGGATGGCCTGGGTGTCCTCCATGTCCGGTGACAGGACGACGAAGTCCTGGTTGCCCGCGAACACGGCGTAGACGCCGTCGCCCACCTCGTCCATGACCGGGTCCATCAGGACGTCGAGCCCGGCCTGCGAGGCGACGGTGTCGGAGGGCAGGATCACGTAGTAGACGGGTGTGTCCGAGCCGGCCGAGGCGGCCTCCAGAGCGCCTTCCTCGGCCGAGGGGATGGCGTCGATACTCGGCTCGATGAAGACGCCGTCGTTCTCCAGCTCGTCGACGACGGCCTGGGCGTCCGGTAGTTGGGGCTGGGTGTCGGCCGCGGCGGGTACCGTCGCGACGCTCACCGCCGCCGCCGCGAGTCCGGCGGTCAGCACAGTGGATGTTGCCAAGCGGCGCAGCATGATCGTTCCTCTCGCCTCCCTTGACCATAAAGACGAATGACCTCCCCCTCACAGTTCCCGATGTGCCCCATCCCACGTGGGACGGAACACGTCGCGGCCCGCCGGAGGGCTCCGGCGGGCCGCGGGGAGGGGACACGGCGGATACCGGACCTAGCCGGAGGCTCCCACCGTCGTCTTCCGGACGTCCGGTTCCTCACCGGTCTCATCGCTCTCGGCGTCGGTGTGGTCCTCGTCCAGCGGCACGAAACCGGAGGCGGTACGCGGCGCGTTGTAGCGGGGCAGGTCCAAGATGCCCTCCCGCTTGGCGACGATGGCCGGGACCAGAGCTTGGCCCGCGACGTTGACCGCGGTGCGTCCCATGTCCAGGATCGGGTCGACGGCCAGCAGCAGACCCACACCCTCAAGAGGCAGACCCAGGGTGGACAGGGTCAGGGTCAGCATGACGGTCGCGCCCGTGGTGCCGGCGGTCGCGGCGGAGCCGATCACCGACACGAACGCGATCAGCAGGTAGTCGGTGACCCCGAGGCTGACGCCGGGGAAGAACTGGGCGATGAAGATCGCCGAGATCGCCGGGTAGATGGCGGCGCAGCCGTCCATCTTGGTGGTGGCGCCGAAGGGGACGGCGAAGGCGGAGTAGTAGCGCGGCACACCCAGGTTCTGCTCGGTGACGCGCTGGGTGACGGGCATGGTGCCCATCGAGGAGCGGGACACGAAGCCGAGCTGGACCGCGGGCCACACACCGCTGAAGTACTTCAGCGGGGACAGGCCGTTGAGGCGGGCGAGCAGTGGGTAGACGGCGAACAGCACCAACGCCAGGCCGATGTAGATGGTCAGCGTGTACTTGCCCAGGGCGCCGATAGTGGTCCAGCCGTAGCTGTACACGGCGTTGCCCAGCAGTCCGACGGTGCCGATCGGCGCCAGGCGGATGACCCACCACAGGGCCTTGAGCACGACCTGGAGCGCGGAGTCGGTGAAGGCGATGAACGGCTCGGACGCCTTACCGACCTTCACCGCGGCGATGCCGAGGACGACGGCGATGACGATCAGCTGCAGAACGTTGAAGTTCAAGGAGGCGGTGAGGGATCCGTCGTCGGCGCTGGAGACTCCGGCGCCCAGTCCCAGGAAGTTGACGGGGATGATGCTCTCGATGAACGCCAGCCAGGAGCCGGTGCCCGAGGGCTCGGCCATGGTGGAGTCGTCCACGCCGCTGTTGAGGCCCGGACGGAGGGTCAGGCCGAGCGTGATGCCGATGGCCACCGCGATCAGGGCGGTGCCACCGAACCACAGCAGTGTCTTCCATGCCAGCCTCGCCGCGTTGGCGACGTTGCGCAGGTTGGCGATGGAGGAGATGACGGCGAGGACGATCAGCGGCGGCACGATCGTCCTCAACAGCGTGACGAAGGTGGAGCCGATGGTCTCCAACGTCACGGCGAGCCAGTTCGGCTGTTCGTCGCCGACCGGGCCGATCCGGAGGGCGACGAAGCCCAGTACGACGCCGAGGACCAGGCCCACGAGGACCTGGGCCGCGAAGGGGAAGCGGGGGTTTCTGCGCTGTGCGGGCACAGCTGTGCTCTGTGCGGACACGGGATGGGACTCCAGGATGTGAAGACGGCCCGAGGACCGCGCGGGGTGGCGCGGTGGGCACGAAAGGGTTCTGGCCGAAGAACGGCGGGAATCACCCAGGGAAGGGTGCACGGGGAGGGGTGCGCGGCGCGCCGCTCGGACAGGCGGCGCGTGGACCTAGCTACACGCCTGACAGCCGCAACGGCACAGGTCGATGTGCCAGCGTCGCGTCAGTCCCCAAATGTTCGTCACGACATGTGACAACATCCCTCTTCATGTCCGGTATTCCCCCCAGGTGGCCGTCACCGAGTTCCTCCCCGGAAGCCGTATCGCCGACAGGGCGGGCGTTCCGGTGCCGCCTGCCGGTGGATGCGGTGAGAATCACTCTCCAACGGGGAGCCGGGTGGGACGATGTGCGGGAAACACCGTTACGGGGTGCCAGTGATGGCTACCGTGGGCGACGAGAACGATCCGATGATCGGAGACCGCGACATGTCCGTTCCAGCCGTGGTCGCGCGCCCTGACCCAGAACTCGACGGCGCGGTGCTGCTTCCGATGCCGCCACAGGACGGGTTCACCGCAGAGGACCTCGACCGCATCCCGGATCTTCCGCCGCACACCGAACTCATCGACGGAAATCTGGTACTGGTGAGCCCTCAGAAGTCCTTCCACACGTTCATGCTGGATCTTTTGGTGATGGAGATGAGGTCTCGGACACCGGAGACTCTGTTGGCGTGTCGGGAGATGACGGTGACTCTGGGCGAACGTCAACGGCCCGAACCGGATCTCGTGATCATCGACGTCGAGGCATACGAGGGGCCGAACGGTACGTCGGTCACCGCCGAGTCGGTGCGGTTGGCGGTCGAGGTCCTCTCGCCCGAATCGGAGGTGCGGGATCGGGGTCGCAAGCCCCGGCTCTACGCGCAGGCCGGTATTCCCCACTTCTGGTTGGTCGAACAGGAGGGGGACTACGGTTCCGTGGTGTACGTGTACGAACTCGATCCGGTCAACGAGAAGTACACGAACGTGAGTGTGCAGCGAAGCCGTCTCAAAGTGGACGTGCCCTGCCGTCTGGACATCGATCTCACCCGTCTACCGCGGCCCCCACGGGCGAAGAACTGACGGGACGACGCGGGCGCCCCGACGCGGGCCTTCGGCCCTCTC
>CALGOD010000591.1 GCA_937957845.1 uncultured Nocardiopsis sp. | reverse complement strand
TATGGCCCCGACCACGCCCGTATCGATCTGGCGGTGAAAGGTAGCGACGGCATGATCGCCTCTGTGACCACTGATTTGCGTTGGGAAGCGGGGGACTGGAAGGTCGAACTGCGTCCGGACGGCCAACATGTCATCCCGGCGGCTCGGTTGGCGGACACCGTTGGCTACAACCCCTGGTTGGCAGAAGGCTGAGACTCCGCCATCCGCTGCAGGGGTGAGAGGAGGAGCCTTACCTCGGACACGACCGTACCGCTTGGGTGGAGGCGGTGCCCGCCGATCCAGGGGAGGTGACCGTGCACGACACGCCGTTGACACAGATCATGGTGCGCATGCCGATCGATGTCGCGGATGTACGGCTGAAGAAGAACGGTTTGCGATTGGAGTCAGGCCGCGAGGCCGTCGAACTGTGAGCGGTCCCAGATCTTGTGGAGTTGATGGCGTGAACGCTCTTCCACCTTCTGAAGCTGACGAGTGCGCGGCCCCCCTTACCTGGGTGGAGTCACGGGGCGGTCCGCTGGTCGTTGTCCCAGTGTCCGCGCTGGCTGCATGGAGCGGCGGCACGAGGAGCGGAATTCTCATGGGTGGGGACATCCCGGACGACTACGATCGGGCTTGCGCGGTGGACGGCTTGGCCGAGACGCTCACTGCGGGCGACAGCGGCGGCCAGGTGCTGGTCCTGGGGGATGAGCCCGCTACCAGTTGTTACCTGCCCGAGCACCGGACTTTCCTGCGCTGGCTCGCCGCCGACTCCGAAACCCGCCTGAGGAGCGCGGCTGAGGCCGCGCTGACCGATCCCGCCACAAAGTGGGAAGAGTGTGGTGACTGGGTGACGGACGGTCCGGCCGTGCTCATGGATGCCGCCACGCCGGGAGCGGAGCTGAACGAGAGATACCCCGAAGGTGGGGTGCCTGAGCACGCACCTGTTCCGCTGTCTCCTGGCCGGTGGCGGATGCGCGCGACCCAAGCGTGGGTGGACCCGGACACCCAGGTCGGTTTGGTGCGGCTCCTGGCTGCTGATGTCTGAGAGCGTGTTCGAGAAGGGTGGATAACGGTCCGAGTGCTTCGCTCTCACCTGGCCCGACGGCCGGCGAACCTGGCCGTCATGAAGCGAGAGCCGACCTACCCCTCTGACCTGACCGATGACCAGTGGGCCCTGATCCAACCCCTGCTCCCGCCAGTGAGCACCGGCGGTCGCCCGGAGAAACACCCCCGCCGCGACGTAGTCGACGCGATCTTGTACGTGGTGCGCACCGGCTGCTCCTGGCGGCACCTGCTCGTGGACTTTCCGCCCTGGCAGAGGCGTGTACTGGCACTTCTCCCGCTGGGAGCAAGACAAGGTCACCGAGCAGATCACTGCCGTCCTGCGCCGACGGGTGCGCAGCGCCGCCGGACGCGAGCGGGAGCCCTCGGCCGCCATCATCGACTCCCAGAGCGTCAAGGGCGCCGACACCGTCGACCGGACCACGCGCGGTTATGACCCGGCCAAGAAGATCAACGGCCGTAAGCGGTTCATCGTCACCGACCCCCTAGGGCTGCTGTTGGTCGTGTGCGTGATGGCCGCCTCCGTCCAGGACCG
>CALGOD010000590.1 GCA_937957845.1 uncultured Nocardiopsis sp. | reverse complement strand
TCCGATGATCATCACCGCCCTGCGGCACGCCCTGCGTGCCCGCGGCAGCGAGGCCGCCGTGCTCTGCCATACGGGCGCCGACACCCGTTCCCTCCTGTCCGGGCTGCCACTGCGTCCCGACGATCTGGTCCTGGACCTGGACGCCCACCCTCTCGGCCGACCCGTGGAGGTCCCCGGCGCCTGGCTCAGGGAGGAGGGGGCGGAGGTCGGGCTGGTCGCGGTCCTGGCGGCCACCCCCACCGACCTGCACCGCGCCCTCACCGTGTCCGCGCACCTGCCTCGGTCCGTGCACGTCCTGGTCGCCCTGGTGACCACCCCCGGACACCAGGAACCTCCTCTCCCGGCCTCCCCGGGCCTGGGCCAGTGGCGCGACCTGCAGGAGATGCGTGTGCGTCGGGTGGACCGGCGTGGCTGGCTGTGCGAACTGTTCTTCCCCAACGGTGTGGACCTGGCCGAGGTCCTCGACGCGGTCCTCCAGGGCACCCGGGGGCGTCGACGAGGCCCGGCCGTCGCGCCGACGGCCGTCCTGCACGGTCCCGAGGCCTCCCTGTGGCGTCCAGGAGCCCCCGACTCCCACGGCGTGGAGGCCGCCGGGCCGGTCCCCCTGCGCCGTGTCACCCCTGTGGGCGACCTGGCGCTGCGTGTGGGAGAGGAGGCCGGTCGACCCCGGTGGACCGATCCCGTCGTACCCGTGGTGGATCGCGTCACCACCGACACCGACGCCTGGGAGCACATCGCCGGAGCCGACGGGCGCGCGCGGGCCCGGGTCGTCTCACGGACGGTCGACCCGGTCAACGCGATCGCCCCCGTGGACGAGCTCACCGTCAACCCCGTCGGATTCACCAAGGCGGAGGGAGGCCCCCTCGGGGACCTCACCGTCCACGGTGACCGCGCCGTCATCCGCGAAGGCGACAAGGACCTGGTGACCGTCGCGCCCGACGGCACCGTCACCGACGTGGACCTGTCCCGGGTCCGCCACCTGCGCGGCGTGCGGGTGGACTGGTCGGGGCACACCGGTCCCAGCGCGGCCGTACGCGCCGTCGCCTCCTTGGCCGCCGGGGGCGTACCCCTGGTCGGCGGACCGGTCCCGACCTGGGCGGCCGGACTCGGACGCCCCCTCTCCGACCTCCTCACCGGGATCGACGAGGCCGATCTCACCGACCGGTTGAAAAGGGAGGAGCACAGCGTCCGGCTGCGCCGTGCCGCCCTGCGGGACCACGGGCGGCGCTCGCGGTGGCGGGCCCTGGCGGCCGAGGCCGGCGTTCTCGTGCCACCCGAACCCCTGATCTCCGTGATCCTGTGCACCCGGCGTCCGGAGATGGTGGGGTTCGCGCTCGCCCAGATCGCCCGGCAACGTGGGGTGGACCTGGAGGTGGTGCTCACCCTGCATGGCTTTCCCTCCTCCCTTCCCGAGGTGGCCGCGGCCATCGCCTCCTTCACCGCCCTGGGCCTTCCCCTCGTCGTGCACGAGGCCGACGCCGGTCAGGTGTTCGGCTCGGTGCTCAACGACTCCGTCGCCCGGGCCTCGGGAAGTCTGGTCGCCAAGTGGGACGACGACGACTGGTACGGCCCCGACCACCTCGCCGACCTGGTACTGGCCCGCACCTACTCCGGCGCCGAACTCGTCGGCACCGGCCAGGACTTCGTCCACCTCCAGGAGGTGGACGTCACCGTCTGGCGCAGTAGGGGGTCGGAGGTCGCCACCCGGTTCATCGCCGGGGGCACCATCCTCACCGACCGGGTGGTGCTGGAGGAGACCGGTGGTTTCCGGCCGTTGCCCCGTGCCATCGACACCCAGCTGCTCATCGCCGTCGCCCGGGGCGGCGGCCGGATCCACCGCACCCACGGCCTGGGCTACGTCCTGCGTCGCACCGGCGGCGGCCACACCTGGTCCGAGGACATGGCCTACTTCCTGCACGACTACGCCCGACAGTGGTTCGGCTGGCGTCCCAGTTCCCTCCTGGAGGGAGAACCTCCGCCTCTGGGCCGGCCCACCACCGAGTACACAGAGGAACACCGTTGACCACTCTGGACATGAGCCCGGAGCCGAGCTCCGTCGCCCGCACACCCGAATCCGGTACCGCCCTGCCCTGGGGGGAGGTGGACTACCGGGACCAGCCCCGCGCGAGACGCAACGACTACTCGGTTCTGGAGCCGCCGCCTCTGGGCGGATGGGAGCCGACGTTGTCGGTGTCGGTGGTCATTCCCGCGCACGGGCACCCGGACAAGCTGGCGATGGTGCTGGCCTCTCTGTCGGCGCAGAGCTACCCCGCGCACCTGATGGAGGTGATCGTGGTCGACGACGGCTCCCCCGAACCGCTCACCCTGCCTCCGGTACGCCCGGAGAACACGCGCCTGATCACCTCCGGCCCCGGCGGCTGGGGTTCGGCGCACGCGGTCGACAACGGTGTGGCCGTCTCCTCCGGACAGGTGATCCTGCGCCTGGACGCCGACATGCTGGTCTACCGCGAACACGTCGAGTCGCAGATGCGCTGGCACCACCTG
>CALGOD010000589.1 GCA_937957845.1 uncultured Nocardiopsis sp. | reverse complement strand
GAGCCGCTGCACCAGATGACTACCGAGGAAACCCCGTCCCCCGGTCACGACAACTTTGGCCACGGTCGTTACCGTCCAATCCCGCGGTAGGAGAATCCCGCCTGCCGGAACGACGCGACCACGTCGGCGGGGAAGTGGGCGCGCCCGTCGACGATGAGGCAGTCCCGCCCGACCTCGGCGCTCAGGCTCGGGAAGTCGATCTGGTGGAACTCGCGGTGCCAGGCCAGGATCGCCAGGCAGTCGGCCCCCTCGATGGCCGCCTCCAACGTCGGGCTCATGGTCCTTCCGAAGATCCGGTGCGCCTCGTCCTGATCCACCAACGGGTCGTACAGGGAGACGTCCGCCCCGGCCGCCGCGAGCCGTGCGACCACGGGTGCGGTGGGAGTCTCACGCAGGTCTCCGGTGTTGTTCTTGAAGGCGAGCCCCAGGACGGCGATCTTCGCGCCCCGCGGTGACTTGCCCGCTTCTTCCAGCCCGTCGAGGACGAGCCGGGCGGTCAGTTCCGGCATCGCGTCGTTGACCTGTCGCGCCGTGCTGATCGTCGCCAAGTCCACCCCTCGCTCCTTTGCCGCACGCCACAGCATCCAGGGGTCCTTGGTCAGGCAGGACCCCCCGACCCCCACTCCGGGGAGCAGGACGTTGACGAGGCCGTTGCCCTTGGGGATGGAGTTGGCGGCCTCGATGACCTCCATGACGTCCACGTCGAGGGAGGCGCACACCTGGGCCAGTTCGTTGGCGAGGGCGATGTTGTGGTCGACCCACCAGTTGTTGGCGAGCTTGGCGAGCTCGGCGGCCTCCAGCGAGGAGCAGTCGACCACGTGGGAGCCGAGTCCGCGCAGCCAGAACTCCGAGGCGGCCGCGGCACTGTCCGCGCACCACCCTCCGACGATCACCGGAAGGCTGCGCAGCTCGGTGAGGGCGGCGCCCTGGGACAGCCGCTCCGGGCAGAAGGCCAGCCCGAAGTCCTCGCCGCATACGAGCCCGCCGCTCTCCAACAAGGGGACGACCAGCCGGCGCATCGTTCCCGGGGGCACCGTGCTCTTGACGATGACGAGCTGGCCCGGGCGCAGGTGGCGGCTGAGTTCCTCACAACAGCGACGCAGTTGGGTGTCCACCAGCCGACCACGGTCACGGGCGGGAGTGCCCACCGAGACGATGACCACGTCGCAGGCCGTGACCTCGGAGAACTTGGTCACACCGGCTTGATCGGTGAAGCTCAACCGGCCGGCCGCCACCCCCTGGGAGAACATCTCAGGTAGTCCGGGGTCGCGGAACCGACTGCCTCCGCCGCGCATCTCGGCGACAAGCCGGTCGTCGGTGTCGACACAGGTGACGTTCAAGCCGCTCTCGGCCAGGGACGCGGACAGGCACGACCCGACGTATCCCATGCCGATCACGGATACGGTGAGGTCCCTTCCATCCGGCAGGAAACGCATGTGAACTCCGTTCGGGGATCATCCGACAGGGTGGAATGGGGCCATCGGGTCCGTGCGCCAGTGAATATTCCGGGCGTTCGGTTACAGGGCCGTTCGCGGGCCAGAGTACACCTGGGAGAGGAATTTTCCCATGGCATACCAAGGCCTTCTTTTTTGGTTCGGTCAAGGCAGATTCCCTGACTGAAGGAATTCCCCACTGGGCGGAGGGTTCCCGAGTTCTTCATTCCGATGAGAAGAGGAAGTCAATAAGGTGTGTGGGCTGATGTTAGCCGACATCGTCGGCCGTAAGACAACCCTCCCGGCCGAGCGGTCTCAATGGATCGTGGTTTCGGGGATTCCTCGGTGACATTGAGGACGGCATTCGCGGCAGTGTATTCGAGGATCGGAAGGTGTGGGCATGCGTGTGGTCATCGCGACTCCCGCTGAGCGGACGCATTTTTTGAACCTGGTTCCGTTGGCGTGGGCGTTGCGGGCGGCGGGGCATGAGGTGGTGGTGGCCAGCCAACCGGAGTTGGCTCCGAGCGTGGCCACGGCCGGGCTGCCCTTCGCCCCGGTGGGTCGCGACCACGACCTGCGTGCCCTGACGCGCCGTATGTACGGCCTGCCCGGGGCGGGCGACGCGGTGGACTGGGACGACGAGCGGACCTGGCGGATGCCGTGGGGCGTGCTGCGGGTGCACTACCGCCAGGTCGTGGCCTTCTGGTGGAAGGCGATGAACGAACTGCTCGTCGACGACCTGGTGGGTTTGTGTCGGCGGTGGCGGCCGGACCTGGTGGTGTGGGAGCCGACGACCTTCGCGGGAGCGGTGGCGGCCAAGGCCTGCGGCGCGGCCCACGTCCGCTTCCTATGGAGTCTGGATCTGTTCGCGCGGATGCGGGGGTCGTTCCTGGAGCGGATGAGGGAGCAGCCGCTCGCTTCCCGCGAGGACCCGTTGGGGGAGTGGCTGACCGGGTTGGCCGCGCGTTACGGGGTGGACTTCGA
>CALGOD010000588.1 GCA_937957845.1 uncultured Nocardiopsis sp. | reverse complement strand
GATCTACACTCTTTCCCTACACGACGCTCTCCCGATCTCTCCCCATTTGGTTGCAAATTACCCGAAAGCGGACTTCTGTTCCTCGAGTCGAGGCAACATCAATGGAGCAGGTACAGGATCTGTTCGCGTTCGCTCATTTCCTTGTGGTGGGCAGGAAGAAGTCCGTCACGACGCCCTCGGCGGTGATGGGTACGGGTCGGTCGGACAGGCGGGGAAAGGGTGGCCGGATTCGGTCAGGTGTCGGGCGGGGCCATGGGCGATCGTCGGCGCAGCGCGGCAGGACTCGGGACACGGCCACACGGACCGGTTCAGCGATTTTCCATCAATGATGCAGGTCGGCCTACCGCGAGCCGGAACAGTCTTCATCTTCCATCGCACCCGGTTCGGATTCGCGGGCCGGTTCACCGCGATCTGCCGCCCCCAGGCAGGGTCGAGCAAGTTAAGGTAACGTAGCAAACGTTGAGGTCTTCCGGACGCACCTTGTGGTATCACTATTACCGGAAGGCCTTGAATCCCGTTAGGCCATCTGCCTTCTGAACTGCGAAGAGCTCTCGCTCTTCCCTCCTCGAAAAAGAAAGAACCACCCCCCAGGCCCAGTATCTCAACCACGAACGACCTGGTATCCCCACAGGAAACCGACGCTCTGCAGGGATGGAGAGCGGAGATCTTCGATGAGTTCTTCGCTCGAATGACCTCCACTGACAAGGAGTTTCCTTGCATCTTCGGCGTCGAGGCCGTCACGCGAGGGACCTTACGTTACGGCTTCGTTGCCGATCGTGAAGAAAGTCAGTCGGTGCAGCTGTCGCGGATCCTGCGTGCGTTCACCGAGATCTGCCGTGACCTCGGCAAACGTACCTCCCTGGTGTGTTTCTTCGAGTCCTGGCAGGCGGACGGCGCGCACGCTGCCTACTGGGAGCGCTTCTGGCAGCTGCTCCGTGAGGTCTCCGAGCTCGATGGCGTCCCGTGGCCGGAAGACATTTCCAGGACCCTGGACGATCCGAAGTTCGAGTTCACTTTCAATGGTCAACCGTTGTTCGTCGTTGTCAATACCGAGCTCCACGAACGCCGCAGGAGCCGGCGCATGTCCCGTGTGGCCATCACCTTCCAGCCGCGGTTCGTCTTCGACGACATCGCTGAGGGCACTCCGAGAGGGGACGCGGCTCGGAGAATGATCCGCGGACGCCTTGCGACCTACGACACCGTTCCCCTTCCTGAGAACCTAGGTAGTTTCGGTGACGAAAATAACCGGGAATGGAATCAGTACTATCTCGACGACGGGAACACCTCGGACGTTCCGGCGTCCTGCCCCTTTAAGAATTTTTGACCATTTTGTCCTGTCAGTAAGAGCAACCGAAAAGCGAGACGACCATGCCTACTCCCACCATCGACTTCGGTAAACGACTGAACATTGCCGAAGCGATCGACGCTTTTGCTCCCGAGCAAGGCGGAATCGAATTCCAGACCGATCAGGCCGGCAAGATCCATGCCTGGCACAGCCACTCCGTCGAAGAGACTCTCATCGTTCTGCGCGGGCAGATGACCCTCGAATGGGCTGATGGATCCCCGCAGAACATCGTTGGGAGCGCCCAAGTGGGGCCGGGAGCGGTGATCAACCTCCCTGCGAACACCATCCATCAGTCCACGAATCACGACGGCGTGTGCCAGTACCTCATCCTTCCCGAGGGCGGCAAAGCAGCCCAGACCCGCCACTACGAGTCATGAGAGAACGTCGACGTATCGGACGTGATATCTGG
>CALGOD010000587.1 GCA_937957845.1 uncultured Nocardiopsis sp. | reverse complement strand
CCCCGGCCCGGGTGCCCCGAGCCGGTCGCACGAAGGGAATCCAGCACTTGACCGAAGCACCATCGCACTTCCGGGTGGCCGTCATCGGCTCCGGCTTCGCCGGTATCGGGATGGCTGTCCGGCTCAAGCAGGCCGGCCTGCAGGACTTCGTGGTTCTGGAACGCGCCGACGACATCGGCGGCACCTGGCGCGACAACTCCTACCCCGGCGCCGCCTGCGACGTCCCCTCACACCTGTACTCGTTCTCGTTCGCGCTCAACCCGAACTGGAGCCGCACCTTCTCCCCCCAACCGGAGATCTTCGACTACATCAAGCGGGTCGCCGGAGAGTACGGCGTGCACAAGCACATCCGCTACGGCCACGAGGTGACCTCCGCGCACTGGGAGCCGGAGCACAACCGGTGGCGGATCGAGACCGAGGGGGGCACCCTCACCGCCCAGTTCCTGGTCAGCGGGGCGGGTCCGCTCGCCGACCCCTCCTATCCCGACATCAAGGGCCTGGAGACCTTCGAGGGGACGATGTTCCACTCGGCGAACTGGAACCACGACCACGACCTGAGCGGTCGTCGGATCGCGGTGATCGGCACCGGCGCCTCCGCGATCCAGTTCGTGCCGCGGATCCAGCCCAAGGCGGGGAGGCTGACGCTGTTCCAGCGGACCGCGCCATGGGTGATGTTCCGGCACGACCGCGACATCACCCGGCTGGAGAGGTGGCTGTACCGCAACGTTCCGCTGGCCCAGCAGGTCGCCCGTAAGGGCATCTACTGGGGCCGGGAGAGCTACGTGCTCGGTTTCGCCAAGAATCCGAGACTGCTGTCGGTGGTGGAGAGGCTCGGTCGGGCCAACATCGATCGGAGCGTGAAGGACCCCGGGCTGCGCGCCAAGCTCACGCCGAGTTTCCGGGCGGGCTGCAAACGCATCCTGATGTCCAACGACTACTATCCGGCGCTGGCCCGGCCCAACGTGGACGTGGTCACCGACCGCATCGTGGAGGTCCGGCCGAACGCCGTCGTCACCCGCGACCCCTCGGGCCGCGAGACCGAGCACGAGGTGGACACGATCATCCTCGGCACCGGCTTCCACGTGACCGACCCTCCCGTGGCCCGGCGGATCTTCGACTCCGAGGGCAGGTCCCTGGCAGAGCACTGGGGCGAGGACGTGCGGGCCTTCCGGGGCACCACCGTCACCGGGTTCCCCAACGCCTTCATGCTGGCCGGGCCGAACACGGGATTGGGGCACACCTCGCAGGTGTTCATGATCGAGGCCCAGATCCGGTACACCATGCAGGCTCTCACCTACCTGTGCCGCAACGGGCTCGATCGTCTGGAGGTGCGCCCCCAGGCCCAGGAGGCCTACAACGCGAGGATCGCCAAGGCCATGGAGGGCACCGTGTGGGTGACCGGCGGCTGCGACAGCTGGTACCTGAACGAGAACGGCCGCAACACCACGCTGTGGCCCACCTTCACCTGGAACTTCGCGTTCCGCACACGGTGGTTCGACCCCCACAACTACGACTTGCGTGTGGACCGTTCCCGTGGACGCGGCCCGCGTACCCGTGTACCGGCGGTCACGGGAGGAGGCGCGCGATGAGCGGGTTCGACGACGGCGAGGAGGAGTACCGGGGCACAGTGACGGTCGTGCTGCCCGGCGACGACTCCGTGGAGGGCCCCGGAGAGCAGGTGGAGGTACGGGCCCACCTGGCGGGGAACTTCTCTCCCCTGACCGGCGACTACCGGTGGCGTGGACGGCTCTCCTCCAGCACGAGGGTGAGCGCGGCCTTCCGTGAGGGCGTGCGTACCGTGGTGGTGCGTACACCCGAGGGATTCGAGGGCACCGGGATCCTGGAGGAGCCCAACCTGTGGGGTGGGCATCCGGTCAGCGGAACCGGCTCTCCGCCCTTCGCGGTCCCCTTGGTGGACATCGACGAGTCCGGCGACTGAGCCATGTCCCCCGAAGGCCCCTCGGACACGTGCCGGCCGAGGGGCTCATGACGGCACCCCCGGCACACCCCCGAATGAGAGGTATTCCCCGATGGCGATCCGGCACGTGGGTCAGGCCCGTGAACTCCAGGTGCGCTCCGACGACGGCACGCCACTGCACGTGGAGGTGCGCGGTCCCGAGGACGGGCCGACCGTGGTCCTCGCCCACTGCTGGGCCACCTCGTTGGCCTCCTGGGGACCGGTGGTCCGCGCACTCGACCCCTCGCTGCGGGTGGTGCTCTACGACCAGCGCGGTCACGGCCGGACCCCGCTGCCGATCACCAGGGCGGGGTACGGCCCCGAGAAGCTGGCCGAGGACCTGTGCGCGGTCCTGGAGTCGACCGTGCCCGAGGGGAGCAGGGCGGTGGTGGCCGGACACAGCATGGGCGGCATGACCATCATGGCGGCCGGTGCCCACCAGGCGTTCCAGGACAGGGCCGCCGCGGTCCTGCTCACCAACACCGGGTGCGCACAACTGCCCGAGCGGTCGACCGCCGTCCCGCTGCCCGGTCCGCTGGGCGCGCTCGGTGCGCACGTTTTCCTCAAGGCGCCCCTTCCTCTGGGCCCCCGCAACGCCCTCACCACCCCCGTGTTGAATCCCATGGTGATGGGCAGGAAGGCGGACCCCCG
>CALGOD010000586.1 GCA_937957845.1 uncultured Nocardiopsis sp. | reverse complement strand
GAGGCCGAGGGGGAGATCGACTTCTGCGTCGAGATCTACCACTACTACGCCGACCACGCCGAGGAGTTCCTCGCCGACGAGCGGATCGACGTCACCTCCGGGCCGGGCGAGGCCGTTCTGCGACGCTCCCCGGTGGGCGTGCTCCTGGGCATCATGCCGTGGAACTTCCCCGCCTACCAGGTCGCCAGGTTCGCCGCCCCGAACCTGGCGGTGGGCAACACCATCGTCCTCAAGCACGCCCCGCAGTGCCCGGCCACCGCGGCGCTGTTGGAGGACCTGTTCTTCCGGGCGGGTTTCCCCGAGGGCGCCTACGTCAACGTCCACGCGACCAACGACCAGGTCGCCACGATGATCGCCGACCCGCGTGTACAGGGCGTCTCGCTCACCGGTTCCGAGCGGGCCGGTTCCGCGGTCGCCGAGATCGCGGGGCGGCACCTGAAGAAGGTCGTCCTCGAACTCGGCGGCTCCGACCCCTTCCTGGTGCTGTCCACCGACGACCTCGACGCCGTCGTCGACGCGGCCGTGGCCTCCCGGCTCGACAACACCGGCCAGGCCTGCAACGCGGCCAAGCGGTTCATCGTCGTCGCGGACCTGTACGACGCCTTCGTGGAACGGTTCACCGAACGGCTGCTGGCCGAGCAGTCCGGGGCCCCGCTGTCCTCGGTCGCCGCCGCCGAGAACCTCCAACGCCAGGTCGACGCCGCCGTCGCCCAGGGCGCGCGGCTGGTCAGCTCCGGAGAGCGCAAGGGGGCGTACTTCCCCGCGGGCGTCCTCACCGGCCTCACCCCCGACCTGGCCGCGGCCCGGGAGGAGCTCTTCGGCCCCGTCGCCCTGGTGTTCCCCGCCGCCGACGAGGAGGAGGCGGTGCGGATCGCCAACGACACCCCCTACGGTCTGGGCTCGTACGTGTTCACCACCGACCCCGTACAGGCCGAACGTGTCGCCGACCGCATCGAGGCCGGGATGGTGTTCATCAACGGCGTCGGCGCCGAGGGCGCCGAACTGCCCTTCGGCGGCGTCAAGCGCTCGGGCATCGGCCGTGAACTGGGCCGCCTGGGCATGGAGGAGTTCGTCAACAAGAAGCTCATCCGCACGGTCGCCTGAACGCGGATGTGAGCACGGGGCCTTAGCGGCCTTGTGAGGGAGCCGGAACCGGGGATGCGCCCGGGGCCGGCTCCTTTTGTGTCGGGGGCCGTGTTCGGTGTTCGGCGCGCCGGGTCCCTCCAGTTCGACGAACCCCCTCTCGGGGCTCCAATCTCACGGAGCCGCCGGGACTGGACTCGGCCGAACCGCACGTGAAAAGGCGCCGCGGCCCTTCCCCGACACCCGTCGGGGAAGGGCCGCGGCGGTGCGCGGGCACGGACCGGTCAGGCCGGGACGGGAACCCGGGTGTGGCCGATCGCCTGTGCCCAGGGGCGGATGGCGGGCGGGTCGGTGTACTTCCACAGCATCAGCAGCAGGGTGTCGACGTCGCGGGCCTCCTCCAGCCCGGTCGGCGTGGCGATCCAGAAGGACTGGGTGGCCTCACCCCACCAGATGAGCAGGTGGCGGTGCTGTGCCTGGAGTGCGGCGGCCTGGGCGTGCTCGACGGCGAACTCGGCTCGGTGTCCGCCCAAGCGGGGAAGGTGTTGGGCGCGGCGTTCCCGGCAGGAGGGGTGGTCGCACGGCGGAGAGGACTGCGCCGAAGGCGTCCGTTGAGGGTGGTGGAGGGCGACGGGCGGGCAGTGGGGACCGGCCAGCGGGGTACGGCGGGGCAGCATCGGCAGGGGCAGAGCCTCGGTGTTGTGGCGGGGTGAGGGGATAGGCTGACGCATCAGATCCTCGTTTCCTTACATATGACCGTGTTGGGTTTTGGGGATTCAGGGCCCGGGGCAAGCGTTGGCGCGCTTTCCTGGGCCCGCTTTCGTGTCAGAGGGTGGGGACGTTCCAGCGGTTGCCGGTGAGGTCGTAGGCCAGGTGGAACCACACCGTGCGGTAGTGGGCGTTACCGTTGTCGCCCCACTCGGTCGCGAGAGCGTCCACCAGCGCCAACCCCCGTCCGGACTCGGCGGACAGGTCCAACGCTTTCTCCTGGGGCTTGAGGTGGCCGTCCTGGTCGCGGAGCCCGCCCCGGTCGCGGCAGGACAGGTGCAGACCGGTGCGATGGCGGTGGACCAGCAGCGTGTAACTACCTCCCGCCTGCCCGGAGAGACTGTGGCGAAGGGCGTTGGCGACCAGTTCGCCGCCCAACAGGGTGAACAAGTACCGGTAGTCGGTGGGCTGGTCGGCGGCGCAGGTGTCCAGGAACGCCCGCACCAGCGGCATGAGGGCGGGGACGCCGGCGAAGGTGTAGCGGCGGGCTCGGTAGTTCGGGCGGTCGGGCCGGCGGGTGAAGTAGTGGCGATGGGCGGGCTGGACGAAGGCGGCCAGCGGCACGGTGGCCTCACCCGGTACGGGCACCGAGCGCGCGGCGGCGGAGGCAGAGGTGTCTACGGGCATGACGAGCACACTCCTTGGCGTAGAGCCGTACATGAGCAGGGGTTTCGCAGGCCCGTTGGAGGAGTCTCACGGATGCCGTGATGCGCGGAACGGGCAAGGCGTAGCCTGACCGACATGAACCCTGAGTGAT
>CALGOD010000585.1 GCA_937957845.1 uncultured Nocardiopsis sp. | reverse complement strand
CGGCGCTCACGCACGGGCTCCGGCGGCTCGATCCACGGCTCCCACGAGGGCTCCTTGGCCCCGGTCACCTCGGTGAGCAGTTCGTCGCCGGGGTTGACCAGGTGCTGCTTGGCGTCGACTCCGGCGTCGCTGAGCAGACGGCGGGCCATGCGGCGCTGGTTGGGCGCCACGAGGGAGACGACCGCGCCCGAGGAGCCCGCGCGGGCGGTGCGTCCGCCGCGGTGCAGGTAGTCCTTGTGTCCGGTGGGCAGGTCGACGTTGACGACCAGGTCGATGCCGTCGACGTGGATACCGCGCGCGGCCACGTCGGTGGCCACCAAGGCCTGGATACGGCCCTCACGGAACTTGGCCAGGGTGCGGGTACGCACGCTCTGGGTCTTGCCACCGTGGAGGGAGGCGCAGGGAACACCGGCCTGGACCAGTTGCTCGCTGATGGTGTCGGCGCGGTACTTGCTGCGCACGAACAGGATGGTGCGACCCTCACGCGCGGCGATCTGGGTGACGATCTTGTTCTTGTCCCGGGGCAGCACCTTGAGCAGGTGGTGCTCCATGGTGGTGACCTGGGAGACCGGCGGGTCCACCGAGTGGGTGCGCGGGTCGTTCATGTACCTGCGGACCAGCTTGTCGACGTCGCCGTCGAGCGTGGCCGAGAACAGCAGGGTCTGTCCCTGGGGACGCACCTGGTCCAACAGCTCGCTGACCTGCGGCATGAAACCCATGTCGCACATCTGGTCGGCCTCGTCGAGCACGGAGATCCCCACGTCGCTCAGGTCGCAGGCGCCCTGCTCGATGAGGTCGGTGAGACGGCCGGGCGTGGCGACCAGGACCTCGACGCCCCGTCGCAGTTCGTTGATCTGGCGGGTGTAGGAGCTACCCCCGACCACGTCGCCGACGCGCGCGCCCACGACGCGGGCGTAGGGGCGAAGGGCGTCGCGGACCTGGTGGGCCAGTTCGCGGGTGGGCACGAGGATCAGTGCCCGGGGGCGGTTGGCTGCGGCGCGGCGCTCGGCGGCGCGCACCAGGACCGGCAGGCCGAAGGCCAGGGTCTTGCCCGATCCGGTCCGACCGCAACCGAGGACGTCCCGGCCCTCGAGGGCGTCGGGGATGGTGGCGGCCTGGATCGGGAACGGGGTGGTCACACCGTTCCTTGCCAACTCAGCGACGATCTCCTGGGGCAGGCCCAGGCCATCGAAAGCAGGCGTTACGGCAGTGTCCGTCGTCAAGTGACGTACCTTCCTCATCTTTTGGCAGCGTTTCGAGGAAGGCTTCACACGGCTTGGCCAGCGAAGAAATCACACAAACGCGCCTGATCACACGCGGAAGCGGACCCCTTGCATGGTGCGGGGGCTCCTGAGCTCGTGGATTCCTCACTGCTGTGGGGGGATACGAGCGACTCTCGGATCAAGAGTGGCACCGACCGGATCGGCACGCTCTCCGCGTCTTGTGCGGTCTCGGCGCGCTCGGATGCGCGCGGCATGTCACGACCGCTTGCAGCAGCGTACTAGAGATCGCGCGGCCTCGGGGACGGTAAGGGGGTTTTTCGCCGGTGATACGGATCTCCCTACGTCGTGCCCTCCCCGGACCTGCACCGTTTCCCGGTGCGTGTTCGGGGAGGGCTTCCAGACACGACCCCTCAGGCGTGTCCTTCGACTCGGGGTAGTGGGACAGTCACCGTCCCGTCATGCCCTTGGCCAGTGCGGTGAGTCGGGCCGCCTGGGCCCTGCGCTCGGCCTCGGCCTGCTGGGCCAGCGTGTTGCCGGCGGCCTGCTGGAGCAGGGCCTTGGTGGCGGTCGCGGCCTCCCGGTCGGTGGCCAGTAGGGCGGCGACGACGTCGTCCACCGCTCCGGAGAGTTCGTCCGCGCCGACGACCAGTTCGGCAAGGCCCAGCTCACGCGCCTCCTGGGCACCGACGCGGCGTGCGGTCAGGCAGATCTCGATGGCGCGGTTGACCCCGACGATGTCGACCAGGGGCTTGGTGCCGGTCAGGTCCGGGACCAGTCCGAGGGCGGGTTCCTTCATGCACAGTCGAGCGTCGTCGGCCAGGATGCGCAGGTCGCAGGACAGCGCCAACTGGAAGCCCGCGCCGATGGCGTGACCGCGCACGGCTGCGATGGTGACCAGGTCGGGGCGACGCAGCCACAGGAAGCCCTCCTGGAGGCCGGCGACGTAGTCCTGGAGTTCGGCGTCGGTGGTGGTGCCGCCGGCCAGTCCCGCGACGACGGAACGCTCGCCGTCGATCCCCTCGGGGCTGAACATGCCGAGGTCGATTCCGGCGGAGAAGGTGTCACCGTCGCCCTCGATCACCACGATGCGGACATCCTCGGGAAGGGTCTGGCCGATATGGGCCAACGTGGTCCAGGTGCGCCCGGTCATGGCGTTACGGCGCTCAGGGCGGCTGATGGTGATGCGCGCGACCGGACCCTCCAGCCTCAGCCGGAGCCGCGCCCGGGAGAGCTCTTCCTCTGTGGGCGGTGCCTGACCGTGTGACGCCTGTGCCATGGGGTCCTCCGTCGAGTTCGGTGTCACCCCAGATATTACTCATCAGTAACCGACCAGGGCGCGCACGGGGCGGCTCCCGTGCGCACGAGGCTCACGCCTTGCGCGTGGCTCCGCCCCGCCCGCGCAGTTCCACTCCGGCCTCGCCCAACAGCCGGTAGACGAAGCCGTAGGAACGCCCGGTGGCCGCCGCCAGCATGCGGATGCTCTCCCCCGCGTCGTAGCGGCGCTTGAGCAGGGAGGCGAGTTCAGAGCGCTCGGGGCCCACCAGCCTCCTGCCCTTGTCCGGCACCTCGTTCACGCGTCGCTCCTTCGAGTCGGTCGGTCGCCTTGGCGGAATCACCCTCATGATCAGCCATGCCGCTCCCCACACGCCACATCCCCGCGACGCCGCGCGTGGTACCGCGTTCCGAAAACGGGTTTCGGAACGCGGTGATCACCGACCGAAAAGACGCCGGGTGAACCCCTCCGGCGTTCTGGGCGTCATGGCCCCGAGGTCGCTTCCTAGGCCAGGGCGATGAGGTCCTCGAACTCGGCGTTCCACACGTCCTCGACACCGTCCGGCAGCAGGATGACCCGCTCGGGCTGGAGTGCCTCCACCGCGCCCTCGTCGTGGGTGACCAGCACGATGGCGCCCTTGTAACCGCGCAACGCGGCCAGGATCTCCTCCCGGCTGGCCGGGTCCAGGTTGTTGGTGGGCTCGTCCAGCAACAGTACGTTGGCGCTGGAGACCACGAGCGTGGCCAGGGCCAACCGCGTCTTCTCCCCGCCGGAGAGCACCCCCGCGGGCTTGTCCACGTCGTCTCCGGTGAACAGGAACGAGCCCAAGGTACGCCGCGCCTCCACCTCGGGCAGGTCGGGAGCGGCGCTCATCATGTTCTCCAGCACCGTCCGGTCCATGTCCAAGGTCTCGTGCTCCTGGGCGTAGTAACCGAGTTTGAGCCCGTGCCCCGGAACGACCTTCCCGGTGTCGGGCTCCTCGATCCCGCCGAGCAGCCGCAGCAGGGTCGTCTTGCCCGCGCCGTTGAGGCCGAGGATGACCACGCGGCTGCCCCGGTCGATGGCCAGGTCCACTCCGGTGAACACCTCCAGGGAGCCGTAGGACTTGGACAGCCCCTCGGCCATGAGCGGTGTACGGCCGCTGGGCGCCGGGTCGGGGAAGCGCAGTTTGGCCACCTTGTCCGCCTGGCGGACCCCCGCGACGCCGTCCATGATGCGGTCGGCGCGGTTGAGCATCTGTTGCGCCGCGCGCGCCTTGGTGGCCTTGGAACGGAACCTGTCCGCCTGCTTGCGCAGGGCACTGGCCTGCTTCTCGGCGTTGGACTGCTCGCGTCTGCGGCGACGTTGGTCGGCCTCGCGCTGGGCCAGGTACTGCTTCCAGCCCATGTTGTAGATGTCGAGGCAACTGCGGTTGGCGTCCAGGTAGAACACCTTGTTCACCACGGTCTCGACCAGCTCCACGTCGTGGCTGATCACGATGAGCCCGCCCTGGTGGGACTTGAGGAAGTCACGCAGCCAGACGATGGAGTCGGCGTCGAGGTGGTTGGTGGGCTCGTCCAACAGCAGTGTGTCCGCGCCGCTGAACAGGATGCGCGCCAGTTCGATCCTGCGGCGCTGTCCGCCGGAGAGCGTGTGCAGCGGCTGGCCGAGCACCTTGTCGGGAAGGCCGAGGCTGGAGGCGATCGCGGCGGCCTCGGACTCGGCCGCGTAACCGCCGAGCACGTGCAGACGCTCCTCCCAGCGCGCGTAGGCGCGCACACCCTTGTTACGGGTCTTGCTGTCGGTGCTGGTCATCCTCTTCTCGGCCTGACGCAGTCCCTTGAGGGCCTCGTCGACACCGCGCGCGGACAGCACCCGGTCCCGGGCGATCACGTCCAGGTCGCCGGTACGCGGGTCCTGGGGCAGGTAGCCGATGCTGCCGGAGGAGGTGACCGTCCCACCGGTGGGCAGGCCCTCCCCGGCCAGGACCTTGGTCATGGTGGTCTTTCCCGCACCGTTGCGGCCGACCAGTCCGATCCGGTCCCCGGCGGCGACGCGGAAGGTGGTCGGCTCCAGCAGGAGTCGAGGACCGACGCGCAGTTCGAGGTCGGTGGCGATCAGCATGATGGGGCTTCCTACGAGAGTGGCGGAACGATCATCGATGTGGCCGGGCACGCGTGGGCCATGGTCGGCACATGTGGAGGTGGGGGACGCGGCCTCTGGCCGACCGAACCAGACTAACGGCAGTGGCGGGGGGCGGGGCGAGGGGTTTTCGCGTCCGGCACGAGACGTGCCCCCTTCGCCGTCAACGGAAAGGGGGCACGTCGCATTCCTCACGTGGGTTCGGCGCGGAGCCGCCCGGCTACCCCTGTTCGGAGCCGGCGGCGGACGTGGCCCCGCCCTCGTCACCGCCGGCTCCGTCCGCCTTGACCACGACCTTGTCCGCCTCGACCCTGGCCACGCGGATGGAGTCCTCCTCGTCCCCGCTCGCGGAGGGCGGACGGTTGCGCAGCAGTGCGGCCAGCACCGCGACCAGCGGAGTGGCCAGGAACATGCCGGGGATACCGCCGACCACGGCACCGACCGAGATGGCGATGAGCACGATGGGAGAGGGCAGGTCCAGGGACGCACCGTAGATGCGCGGCGCGAAGACGTTGCTCTCCAACTGCTGCACCGCGACCACGAGCAGGACCACGATCAGCGCGGTGATCCAGCCCTCGGTCACGAAGGCCACCAGCGCCGCGAGCAGACCGCTGAGGAAGGCTCCGATGATCGGCAGGAACGCGCCGACGAAGGTCAGCACGATCAGCGGGATGGCCAGGTTGATGTCGATGAGGAAGACCAGGAAGATACCGATGCCGACGGCGTCGATGAACCCGACCGCCGCCACTCCCCTCACATAGCGGCCCATCACGCCGAAGGCGACCTCGCCGGCGTGGCTCAGGCCCGGGCGGGAACGGGGCGGCAGCAGGGTGAGGAACCATTCCATGAGCTGGTCGCCCGAGTGCACGAAGTACACGGTCAGGGCGATGATCAGGACGATGCCGACCAGGACCGAGATCACCGCAGAGGTCGCGGTCCACGCACCGCTGAGCAGCTGGTCCTGGTTCTCGGTGATCATGGTCTGGATCTGCGCCCAGGCGTCGTCGAGCAGGTCGGTGAACAGCGCCGGGTCCAGCCCGAAGGGCACCTCGACGTTCTGCAGCTCGCTGACCGCGCTGGTCACACTGTCCACCAGAGGGCCGAAGCCCTGGATGGCGGGGGTGACGATCAGCGAGATCACTCCGCCGAAGACGACGAGTCCCACCAGAAGGGAGATGGCGGTGGAGGATCCCCGTCCCAGTCCCTTGTTCCGTAGGGCGGTGGCGATCGGCATGAGCAGGGCGGTGATGAACACCGCCAGGATCACCGGCAGGGTGACGACCGAGAGGTAGACGAGCACGTAGACGAGGAGTCCCGCCACCACACCGATCAGCAGGATCCGCCAGGCCACGTCACTGATCGATCTCAGCAGGTCGTCGCTTCCCGACTGCTGTTCGGCCGGCTCCTCTTCCTCCTGGGGCTCGGACCGGGCACGCTCGTTCTCCGCCTCCAGTCTGGCGAGACGCTCGGCGCGGGCTCTGCGGGCGGCGATCCATTTGTTCAGGAGCGCCCACACTCCCGGCCGTTGGGCTTGCACATGGACTCCATTCTCTGGACGGGGTGGGGTGGGGCCTGGGGCCTGCCACCACACGGGGAAGGGACTGGGCGTGGACGGGGCCCCAGGGTCCTCCGCCCGTGGGCCGCGTGGGTCAGAACCGCCAGGGCTCCCGGACGTGACCACTGGAGACGATCTCGTTGCCGAAGGGTGCCAGGGCCACGGGGATCATCTTCAACGAGGCCCAGGCCATGGGGATACCGATGATAGTGACGGCGAGGCCGATCGCGGTGGCGATGTGGCCGAGGGCGAGCCACCATCCGGCGACGATCACCCAGATGACGTTGAGGACGGTGGTCGCGCCGCCGCCGGAGTCGGACCTGCGAACCAGGTCCCTTCCGAAGGGCCAGAGCGCGTAGTTGGCCATGCGGAAGGAGGCGATCCCGAAGGGGATCGTGACGATCAGGACACAGCAGATGATGCCCGCGATGACGTATCCGACCGCCAGCCAGAAGCCGGCGACGATGATCCAGATGATGTTCAGGATGAGCCGCAAGAGGGCCACGCTGCCTCGTCCTTCCTGTCAGGTCCCTTTGCCGAGAGTGTTCGACCATGGGACCGCGTCCTCGTGTTTCTACCGTCTGGGACGCTCACTCACCACGACCCGTTCTGGTGCTCCCCCCTGACACTTCCCCTAGGGGACGGTCTCGACGCATGGGCGGAAGGGCCGGGGATCGCTCCGGTCGGCGTCGGGTTGGGCGTGTCGGAGGGGTTCGACGACCACGGAGCGCGGTGACGGAAGGTGAGGAC
>CALGOD010000584.1 GCA_937957845.1 uncultured Nocardiopsis sp. | reverse complement strand
GTCACCGCGTCGCGCAGACCCTGTCGGACCACTTCCAGGTGGTCCTCCTCCAGCGCCGCTCCGCCCTGGGGGTCGGGGCCCTCACCGCTCACCAGGGTCGGCGCGTGCCAGGTGCCGCTCTCGATCGCCGCGACGGCCAACGCCATCGACAACGGGCTCACCCGGACACCGTGCTCACCGATCATGGCGGAGGCCACGTCCTCGTCGTCACCGCCGATGGCGACCTCGCCGGTCCCCGAGGGAACCGGCAGCTGCCATTCGGCGCCGATCCCGAGCCGCGTGGCCGCGTCGGCGATGGCCTCGGGTCCCACCTTCGACCCCAGGTCCACGAACCCGACGTTGCAGCTGAAGGCGATGTTGCGGGCCAGATCGGGCTCACCCGACAGGAAACCGCCGCTCGGGTTGACGAAGGTCCGGCCGCCGACCTCGGTCGAGTAACCGCAGGGCACCGTGCTGTCGGGGTCGACCTCGCCCGATTCCAGAGCGGCCAGGGCCGACACCATGGTGAAGGTCCCGCCCGGCGCGTAGGAGCCGGTGAGGGCACCGTCGTCGGCGGTGCTGTCAGAGGCGCTCGCCGCGGCCAGGATCTCACCATTGGCGCTGTCCACCGCCACCAGGTAGCCGTCGTCGGGCAGCAGGCTCAACGCCTGTTCCGCGGCACGCTGCACACTCGTGTCCAGCGTCGTGTCGATGACGCCGCTACGATCGCCCTCCCAGGACTCCAGGACGTCGGTGATCTCGCCCGACTCGTCCAAGGAGACCACCTGGGTGGTACCCGAACCCGCCAGCTCGTGCTGGAAGATGTTCTGCAGCCCGTTCAACCCGACCGTGTCACCGGCCTGGTAGGCGCCCGGGACCCGGGAGGAGACCCTGTGCTCGGAGGTGCCCGCGACCTCGCCCAGCAGGAAAGGCGCCACCGCGGGGGTCAGGTTCACCTCGACCTCCTGCGTGTCCACACCGGAGATCCCGCGGACCTCTTTCAGCAGGCTCCCGTCCACGCTGGAGTCCCGCATGAGGACGAGCGGCTGGAACTGCTCGGGCGGCGCCGAACGCACCCGGTTCAGCAGCGGGTCGGGGTCCTCGTCGAGGAGTTCGGCCAGCTGGGTGACCCCCGCCTCCTTGTCCTCCATCTCCGCCGGGTACACGCCGAAGGCCGTCACCTTGTCCGCGGTGACCAACGGCTCGCCCTCACGGTCGAGGATCTGGCCGCGTTCCTGACTCTGGTAACTGACCGCGAGCCGCTCGTCCTCGCTCAGTTCGGGGTGCAGAACGCTCGCCGACCAGGAGATCCGCCAGCCTTCGGGGCCCCATTCCAAGGGCATACGGCCGGTGTAGCTCCAGGTCGGGTCACCGATGCCCAGGTCGGCGTGCACACCGAACTCGGCTTCGGCGGAGTCGCCGTCACGGTCGATTTCTCCGAGGTCGAACCGCAAGGAGGCCAGGTCGAGCTGTTCGCGCATGTCGGTGAGCGCGGTCGCCACCTGCTCCGGGTCGCCGTCGGTGTAGATGGCGGCTTCCTCGTGGTCCCCGTCCTGCCAGGCGAGCAGGAAGGACCTGACCGCCACTTCCGGACTGGGGTGCGGCGTGCACGCGGCCAAGGTCACGGCGAGGATCAGGCCGCTGCCGGCGGCCGTGATCCGGCCAAAGGGACGGGGGGACACCGTGTGTGTTCCTTTCGGGCGCCTCATCGGCGGCGGCGGAGCGCGCGTTCCATATCCCGCTTCGCTTCGCGCTCGGCGATGTCGTGGCGCTTGTCGTACTCGCGCTTACCGCGAGCCAGAGCGATCTCGACCTTGGCCCGACCATCACTGAAGTACAGCGACAGAGGGACGAGCGTGCGGCCGGGCTCTCGGGTCTTACCGATCAGCCGGGAGATCTGCTCGCGGTGCAGGAGTAGCTTACGCGATCGCCGAGCTGCGTGGTTTGTCCAGGTGCCTTGGGAGTATTCCGGGATGTACACGTTCTCCAGCCACACCTCGCCATCGCTGATGTGCGCGAAGCCGTCCACCAGCGAGGCCTTGCCCTGTCTGAGCGACTTGACCTCGGTACCGGTCAGGACCAGACCCGCCTCGTAGGTCTCGTCGATGTGGTAATCGTGCCGGGCCCGTCGATTCTGCGCGATGAGCTTGCGCCCGGTTTCCCGTGCCACAGGTGTGTCCCTTCATACGTCCGGGGGGCACGAGGCCCCCCGGTGAACGAGTCCTTCCGCCCTGGCGGCCCCGTCAGATCTTGAGGTAGCGGCGCAGGGTGAGGAACGAGGTGATGGTGCACAGCAGGACACCGAGGATCACCGAGACGCCGATGACGTACAGCAGCGCGCCCGTGCCCAGTGCCACGTCGAACTGGAACCAGTCCTCGATCCGGGTGAGCAGCGTGAACCTGGTGGCCACGATGAACCCGGAGGCGATCAGGCCACCGACGAGGCCCGCGACCGCACCCTCCAGAAGGAAGGGGAGCTGGATGTAGAAGTTCGACGCACCGACCAACCGCATGATGCCGGTCTCCCTGCGGCGGCTGTAGGCCGACAGGCGGATGGTGTTGCCGATCAGCAGCGCGGCGGCGGCCAGCTGTACGCCGGCCAGCACCAGTGCGGCCCCACGCAGGCCGTCCAGGAGGCCGAAGAACTGTTCGAGCACACGCTGGTCGTCGGAGACCGTGTCGACGCCCGGGGAGCCCTCGACCGCGTTGCGCACGGTGTCGTAGTAGCTGGGGTCGGTGAGCTGGACCCGGTAGTTGTCCGGGATGTCACCTTCCTGCGCGGCGTTGGCCAGTGCCTCGTTGGAGGAACCGAGGCGGTCCTGGAAGTCCTGCCAGGCCTCGGCCGCGGTGAGGTAGTTGTAGTCGGCGACCTGATCGAGACCGTTCAGGGTGTCCTCGAGTGCCTGGCGGTCCTCGGGCTCGGCCGCGCCGTTCTCCTGACAGGTCTGGGTCGGAGAGATCTCGTTGCACATGTAGATGGTGAGCGTGATCCGCTCGTCCCAGTAGTTGCGCATCTCGGAGACCTGCTGGTTGACCAGTAGACCGGCGCCGAACAGGGTCAGTGAGATGGCCACCGTCGTGATGACCGCGATGGTCATCGTCAGGTTACGACGAAGGCCGATCCACGTCTCGGAGAGAACGAATTGTGCTCGCATGATCTGTTAAAGGTCCATCCTTCGGGGCTTTGCCGCGCCGGTCCTCGCAGCAAGGAGGTCAGTACGCCTGGCCGTAGACGCCGCGCGTCTGGTCGCGCACTACCAGGCCCTCTTCAAGCTCGATCACGCGCTTGCGCATCGAGTCGACGATGGCGGCATCGTGTGTCGCCATGACGACCGTGGTTCCCGTGCGGTTGATTCGGTCCAGCACCTTCATGATGCCGATGGAGGTCGCGGGGTCGATGTTCCCGGTGGGCTCGTCGGCCAGCAGGATCTGCGGGCGGTTGACGAAGGCGCGGGCGATCGCCACGCGCTGCTGCTCACCACCGGAGAGTTCGTTGGGCATCCGCGCGGCCTTGCCCTCCAGGCCGACGAGTTCGACGACCTCGGGGACGACCTTACGGATGAAGCGGCGGGGCTTGCCGATGACCTCCAGCGCGAAGGCGACGTTCTCGAAGACGTTCTTGTTCGGCAGCAGCCGGAAGTCCTGGAAGACACAGCCGATGCGGCGCCGCAGGTGCGGGACCTTCCAGTTCGACAGACGCGCCAGGTCCTTGCCCGCGACGTGGACGCGACCCTTGTTGGGCTTCTCCTCCTTGAGCACCAGACGGAGGAACGTCGATTTCCCCGAGCCGGACGGGCCGACGAGGAAGACGAACTCACCCTTGTCTACGTCAATGGAAACGCCGTCGAGTGCGGGGCGGTTCTGGGTCGGGTAGACCTTGGTGACGTTTTCGAAGTGGATCACAGGAGCATCACAAGGTTCTCGAAGGTGTGGGCATCCGTCGTGGAGGGCTCTCCGCGCGGGATCGTAACGGCCATGGGGCCAACCGACAGTTTAGAGGGGGGAGCGGCCCGGATTGTCCAGGTCTCGTCACGCCCTGAAAGTGCCACCATCGGACAGCAGCCCCGAGCATATCGGAGGTGTCAACCAACGATAACTTTCACATATATCGGTTTCGGTAAAACTGCGGAGTCGCGAGCATCACCATTGGGATACAACCACCACACGCGCCCCAACGCCATCACCTGGGGTACCCGTGGGGCCACGAGGCGCACCCCACCTGCGGTGGGGTACGCCCTCAGCCGGCATCGGCACGCTCGCGGCTGCGCATCCAGCGGATCTCCGCGTCGATGAACTCGTCGATCTCCCCGTCCAGGACGCCCGAGGTGTTACCGGTCTCGACTCCGGTGCGCACGTCCTTGACGCTCTGGTACGGGTGCAGGACGTAG
>CALGOD010000583.1 GCA_937957845.1 uncultured Nocardiopsis sp. | reverse complement strand
CGTCACGGCCTCCGCCGAAACCGCCACGCCGGTCGTCACGGTCACGGAAATCACGTCGTTCCCGGTCGTCCCGACCACCATGGGGGCGGCGATCCCGACCGTCCCCGAAGGAACGACGGTCGTCACGGTCGTCGCGACCGCCTCTGAAGTCTCGTCCGCCGCGCTGGTCCCGGTCTCCCCGGTGACCTCCGCGGTCTCGTTCGTCACGGCCGCCGAAGGAACGGCGGTCGTCCCGGTGACCGCCTCGGGGACGCTCGTCCCGGCGGTTCCGGTCGTCGCGGCGGCCGGGGCCCCCACGGTTGTCGTAGTCGCCGCGCTCACCGCGCGGGGCGTCGTCCCGCGCACCGCGGGAACTGTTCTCAGGTGTGCTCACCGGTGTCGTCTAGACCTTCGATGTCGTCGGGGAGGAACGGTGCCAGATCAGGTAGCTCGTCAAGGCTCCGCAGGCCCAACCGTTCCAGGAAATAGGAGGTGGTCCGATACAGCAGTGCACCGGACTCGTTGTCGTGTCCGGCCTCTTCGATCAGACCCCTCAGTACGAGGGTACGCATAACCCCGTCGCAGTTGACACCGCGCACTGCGGAGACCCTGCCCCGGGAGACCGGCTGCCGGTAGGCCACCACCGCCATCGTTTCCAGTGCGGCCTGGGTGAGCCGCACCTCCTGCCCCTCCCGCAGGAAGTGTTCGACGACGTCGGCGCATTCGGGGCGCGTGTACACGCGCCATCCCTCGGCCACCGCGCGAAGATCGAAACCTCGACCCTGCTCGGTGTATTCCCGGGACAGGGCCTCCAGTGTCCGGGAGACCACGGTGACCGGCACGTCCATGGCCCTGGCCAGGTCGTACTCCGACACCGGCTGATCCACCACCATCAGCACCGCCTCCAGGTCCCGGCGCAGTGTGGGCGGTGCGCCCTCCTCCGCTCCTTCGGCGTCCTCCCCCGGGGTCGCCACGTCCTCGGCGGTCATCGGTGTTCCTCCTTCGGGTCCCCGGCGTCGTCGTACTCGCTGTCCAGTTCGACCTCGCCCTCGCCGCCGGTCCAGCTCACGACCAGCTCGCCCAGGGGCTCGGGTTGGTCGAAGGCCACGTTGGCGGCCCGGTACAGCTCCAGCAGCGCCAGGAAGCGTGCGATGACCTCGAAGGTACCGGTGCAGGCGGCCGTGAGCTCGGCGAAGGTCATGCTCCCGTGTTCACGCAGCTGGGCGACCATCAGTTCGCCCTGTTCCCGGACCGAGGTCTTGGGCTGGTGGATATGGGTGACCGGCACGCTGGGCGGTTCCTTCGGAGTGAACACCATCGCGGCCAGGGCGGCGAACTCCCGGGGGCCCAGCTTGAACAGCACCTCCGGTCGGAGTCCGGCGAAACGCTCCTCCAGCGGCACGGCACGCGCGTAGCGGCGCCCCTGCACCGACGAACGCTCGCGCATGAACGAGGCGGCCTCCTTGTACGCCCGGTACTGCAGCAGTCGGGCGAACAACAGGTCGCGGGCCTCCAGGAGTGCGAGGTCGGCCTCGTCCTCCACGTCGCCCCGGGGCAGCAACCGGGCCGCCTTCAGGTCCAGCAGGGTCGCCGCGACCAGCAGGAAGTTGCTGGCCTGGTCGAGGTCCCAGCCGTCGCCGTGCGCCCGGATGTGCGCGATGAACTCGTCGGTGACCTTCGACAGGGACACCTCGGTGATGTCCAGCTTGTGCTTGGAGATCAGCGCCAGGAGCAGATCGAAGGGTCCCTCGAAGTTGTCCAGGTGCACCTGGAAGGTGTTCTCGTCCGCCTCTGCCTCGGCGTCCACCGGTGTCCGTTCAACCACCATGAGAGCGGCCCCACGTCGTCTCGCTCATCCGACTTCTCTTCCAGACGGGGCGGGTCCCCCGGTCGGGTCCTCCTCGCCGCCGAGCGCCGTTGCGGACCGACGGGAAAGCGGGCACGCCCGCCCCCACATCGGCTCCGATCCCCCCGGCGCGACTCCGCCTCGGCACGCGGTCCCGACCGACACCGCCTTCCGCCGTCCCGACCACGGGCCGGCG
The DNA here is from genome assembly GCA_937957845.1 of uncultured Nocardiopsis sp. Classification (GTDB taxonomy): domain Bacteria; phylum Actinomycetota; class Actinomycetes; order Streptosporangiales; family Streptosporangiaceae; genus Nocardiopsis. The sequence goes on along the minus strand of CALGOD010000583.1, from coordinate 1,708 downwards.
CGTGCGTCCCCTCACCCGGACCGCCGTTCCTCAAGCTAGCACCGACTCCGGTCACCACACCCGGGTTCGGCCGATCCGCGATCCGCGACCCATACGAGGAGGGTGCCACCGGCCCGAATCCGCCGGTGACACCCTCGTCTCCTCCGCCGAACCGGTATCCCCTCCGACACCGGTGCGGGCGGTCACTCCTCGCTCAGCCTGCGTACCAACATGCTGGACGATCCGTGCTCCTCGAAGTCGGCCAGCAGCACCGCGACGGCCTCCCGGACGAGGCGACCACGATCGGCCGCCAGGCCGTGTTCCGCGCGCAGTGACAACCGGGTCTGTTCCAGGGCCAGCAGTTCGGGGCCGGAGATGTAGACGGTGATCTTCTCGTCATGGCGCTGGCGTCCGCTCGGTTTGGGTGCGCGGCGCACCTTCGTGCCGGACGTGCCCTTGGACTTGCTCTGCGCTCCACCGCCGGAGCGCGTCGACGGCTCGGCCTTCCCGCTCTTCCGTTCCGGTGCCGTGTACTGGCGTTCGGTCTCTTCCGGCGCCTCCTCGGCGCCACTGGGACGGAAGAACAGCTCGTCCGCCCCGGGTAGGGTCACGCGCCGCGACCGCTGAGAGGCCACCTCGCCAGCACCTCCTTGGCCAGCTCCCGATAGGCGTTGGCCCCGGCCGAGGAGGAGTCGAACCTGGTGATGGGTTCGCCCGCCACGGTGGCGTCGGGGAAGCGCACGGTCCGGTTGATCACCGTGCTGTAGACCTTGTCGCCGAATCCGTCGATGATCGTGGACAGGACCTCGCGCGCATGGAGTGTGCGCGGGTCGTACATGGTGCCCAGGAACCCGTCGATGACCAGCTCCTCGTTGAGCCGCTCCTGGACCTTCTGGATGGTGTCCATGAGCAGCGCCACACCGCGCAGGGCGAAGAACTCGCACTCCAACGGCACGATGACGCCGTCCGCCGCGGTGAGGGCGTTGACGGTGAGCAGGCCCAGCGACGGCTGGCAGTCGATCAGCACCACGTCGTAGTCGTCGATGACCGGTCGCAGCGCACGGCCGAGCATCTGCTCGCGCGCCACCTCCCCGACCAACTGGACCTCGGCGGCCGACAGGTCGATGTTGCTCGGGATCAGGTCCAGGCCGTCGACGTCGGTCTTGAGCAGGACGTCCTCGACCGCCACGTCCCGCTGCATGAGCAGGTTGTAGACGGTCAGGTCGAGTTCGCGCGGATCGAGTCGGCCCAGGCCGACGGAGAGCGCTCCCTGCGGGTCGAAGTCGACCAGTAGGACCCGTCTTCCGTACTCGGCGATCGCCGCGCCGAGGTTGATCGTCGTGGTGGTCTTACCGACCCCGCCCTTCTGATTACAGAGTGCTACAATCCGTGCCGGGCCGTGTTCATCCACCGGCTCGGGTTCCGGATAGGTTCGCTCGGGTCTTGAGGTGTGCAGATCAACCCCCGTGTTGCGTGTCGTCCTCCACGGGTTGGTCACCGGGTCGGCGAGCACCTCTCCGCCGACGGGTGCGGGGTTCGCATCCTCGTCGTACTCCCAGTTCACAACCCTTGACCTCCCCTACGGATCGGCCACGGCTCCAAGGGACACCGTGCTTCTGGGCCTGGCCGCCGTCGGAAACTCAATATGTCGACAGCAACGTACCTCTGTGCGGCGACTCTAGAACGCCGACACGTCGCACTTCAATGAAACCTACGGGTAGAATCCCAC
>CALGOD010000582.1 GCA_937957845.1 uncultured Nocardiopsis sp. | reverse complement strand
TGTCTGTGACCGGTGCGACCGTCGAATTTCGGTGAATCCACATCCGCATCGCTGTCCGCAACGGAAGAATCACAGGCTGGTTCAAGTTCCAAACACTGCTCTGAGGCGACTGGGCGAGGCACACATCACGGGAGCACCAGAGGCAGAAGAAAGCAGCGCCCCATGACCTATCCACCGCAACCCGGCCAACCACCGTACGGACAACAACCGAACGGCCCCTACGGCACACCATCACCGGGTGGATTCCCACAGCAAGGCAACCAGTACCCGCACCCACAGGCCCTGTACGGCCAACAAGGGGGATTCAACCCGCAGGAACCGAGGAAGAGCAAAACCGGTCTGATCGTCGGCGTCAGCACCGCCGCCGTCGTCCTCGTCGCGTTCCTCATCACCGGGCTCGTCGCGCCCGGCTTCCTCCTCGATGCTGACGAGTCCACGAACGACGAAAAAGCAGCCGCAGCAGGATCTTCCACCAACACGCCCACCAACCCCGCCGGTTCGGGCGCCGTGACGAGTTCAGACCAGACCACACCGACGTCCGCAACCGATCCGGTGTCAGTGGCCACGAACTTCTTGGAAACTGTGAACGCGGGCGACGCGGCCGCCGCCATGGAACTTGTATGTGAGCAAGCCAGGTCCAAGACCCAGCCGCAGGTGGACATCGCCGTCGCGGGATCGGCACGATACTCGCCGGTCGGCGAGCTGCTGGAAAAGCAACTCCAAGGCGGAAAAGCCTATGCGGTCGAACCTACGGGCACCTTGAACGGTGCACCGGTCGTCGGGTTCCTGACTCTCTTGAAGTTCGACAGCTCCGACAATATATGCGTAGCGGCGTTCGCCCCGGATATGGCGAACATCCAGGGCGTCGGCCCGGACGAGGGCAGTGAGGAATTCCTGCAGCAAGTCAACGATGCCCTGAACGCCGGTGACGCGAGCGCCCTGGACGGGATGATGTGCAGGCAACCCGACGAAGGAGCGGCCCAAGCGGTCCGGGAAGCGGCCTCCTTCGGCGGAAGCTTCACCATGGAGAACGCCGACATCTCGGAATACTTCGCACACGCCGAATTCACGAACTCGGAGGACACCATCTGGGTTTACGTGGACTATCAACGTGAGGACGAAGGGCCGGAAGGTTTCTGCGTTCTTCGCGCCCAAATCAAGTAAGTAACCCGAAGACGGACAGCCGCCCACCGCTATCGACCTCGTCGTTCGACCCACCACTGTGGACCTCCGCAACGCCGGGCAACAACGAGGCGGAACGCGAACGCTCACGTCTCCAGGAGAGGCGGGTTCCCGGAAACGTGACGTCCACGGGTTCTAGGAGCATTTCACGGGGGCGCAGCGACCGGAAGGAGCAACCTTGACATACCCACCCCAACCCGGACAGCCTCCGTACGACCAGCAGCCGGGAGGGCAGTACGGTGTACCCCCCTCCGGGGGCTTCCCACAGCAAAGCGGCGGACAATATCCAGCCATACCGGGATACCCCCAGGGCCAGTATCCGCACGGCCCTCAAGGGGGCTTCGGCCCACAACCACCGAAAAAGAGCAAGACCGGCCTGTGGGTCGGTCTGGGAATCGGCGTGGTGGCCGTGGTCGTCTTCGTCATCACCGCCTTCGTCGCACCCGGCTTCCTCCTCAGCGACGACGATGACGACGGCAATACCGTCAACGACACCGCCAACGGTGACGGAGGTGGCGGTGCCCAGGCACTGGCCGAGCAGATTCGCGACGCACTCAACGCCCAGGACACCACCGCGCTCCAAGGATTGATCTGCCCCGACGCCACCCCGATGGTCCAAGGCATCGTCTCCTCCAGCGCCCAGATCTCCGACGTCGAGATCCAAGGCCAGGTCCAGGAGAACGGCGACACCGCCACCGTCACAGCCAACGTCACCTACGCCGGGCAACCGGTGAACGTCGAGAACACCCTCGCCAACCAGAACGGCACCTGGTGCTGGCAAGACCTTGTCATGAACACCCCCGGCATGCCTTCCACGCCCGGTGACGCGGGAGGCATGCCTGAAGTGCCTGATAGTAGTGACACCGGAAACACTTCGTCAGCCTTCAGCGCCGAGGCGGGAACTTTCGTTAAGCAGGTTGAGTCCGCGCTGAACAGCGGGGACAACCTCACGTTGAGCAGCATGATCTGCGAAGGCTACGAGGACGAGGTATCAGGCCTCGACTCCGCGGTGGCCGCCGGCGTGACCTTCACCGTCTCGAAAACCGAGAAAGTCGAGAATGAGGAAATACCCGCAGACGTCGAAATGATCCAGTCCTATCTAACCGCGAACGACGACAGTGTTCTGACCATCGGCGCCGACAACGCTGAGGGTACTTTCTGCATTTTCCTTGCCGAATACTGGTGAGTCATTGCCTCTCAAGGGGTGGGAACTCGACCGGTGACACTCGAATGTCGAAGGGCAAGCTCTGTTCCTCGAAGCCGAGAGACACGGAGGAGACGGAGAAAGCTCTCTTGCCCAGCGAAAGCCCTCGAAGGGGATGTCTTTACCGAAGGCCTGAACAAGTCGATCTACATCTTTAGCACCTAATCCCATCGATCCGCATATACCGAGGCCGGGAGCGAGGATTCGTTCCCGGCCTCCTGCGTCGTCGGGAGCCGGTGTGATCGATGAATTTCGACGAACCCGCCCCCACACCACCACCTGAAACGGAAGAATAAAAGGCCGGTTTCCAGCCCCGAGCCCTGCCCTCGGCGGCCAAGACACACCGCGCCGTAGCGCGCCAAGCCAGAGAAGACGAGAGTCCATGACCTACCCACCGCAACCCGGCCAACAACCGAACAGTCCTCACGGCGGTTTCCCACAGCAAGGCAACCAGTATCCAGTCCACTATCCACCGGGCTATCCACAACACCCCTACGGCCCTCAAGGGGGCTTCGGCCCACAACCACCGAAAAAGAGCAAGACCGGCCTGTGGGTCGGTCTGGGAATCGGCGTGGTGGCCGTGGTCGTCTTCGTCATCACCGCCTTCGTCGCACCCGGCTTCCTCCTCAGCGACGACGATGACGACTCGACCTCCGCCAACAGCGGCGGCAACAGCAGCGGCGCCCAAGCACTGGCCGAAAAAGTCCACAACGGCCTCATCGCGGACGACACCGCCACACTCCAACAACTGGCCTGCCCCGACGCCACGGAAATGGTCCACGAAGCCATTGAGCACAGTTGGGAAGTCGGGGACATACGAATCAACGGCTGGATACAGGAAAACGGCGACACCGCCATGGTCAAAGCCACGGTGACGATTACCGAGAAGAACCGTGAGGCCGACATCATCAACACCTTCGCCAAGAAAGACGGCGACTGGTGCTGGAAGAACGTCACCATAGAACCCGCCAGGGCCTCTGGCTCCAATGAGATGAGCGACATCCCACCGCTGCCGTCCAACCCATCGGTGCCGAACTACCCGGGATCCGCTGACGGTGCGGGACTGTCCGAGGTCAAAGCGGATACCGAAGCCCTGCTCCACGCGATCGGCAACCTCGTGAACGCCGGTGACACCGACGGCCTGAGGCGGTCACTCTGCCCGGGCAGGGAGTCGGAGATGGAAGACTACGAGGAGGCCATCTCCAACGGCGAGACGTTCCATCTCACCGGGGTCGAGGAACCGAGGGTCACGACGTCCATCGACGACCCGACGGAACAGGTGACGCAAGTCGACGCGATCTTCCTCAACAGCACCGGCGACAGGGAGCTGGTCCTCTTCGTCT
>CALGOD010000581.1 GCA_937957845.1 uncultured Nocardiopsis sp. | reverse complement strand
CTCGCTGGACAACAGCGTGTCGACGGCCCTGTCGGTGAACCAGTCCTCACGCGGCCCCAGGACGATCCGCAGGGTCGTCCTGGGGCCGCCCACGGGTGTGGTGGGCACGTGGTCCACCCGGGGGAACCCGTCGGGCGCGGGTCCGACCGGGAGCGACGTCCCCGGGACGGGCAGGTCGGGGCCCAGTCCCGCGAGGACGTCGGTGCTGCGCGAGCCGAGGACGGGAGGGACGTCCACGCCGCCGCGTACGCCCAGGTAGGAGCGCAGTCCCCTCGTGGGTGCGCCCATGGTCAGCTCCGCGCCGTCCGACAGGTGCAGGACCGTGTGGGTGGCCGCGCCTCGGCCGTCGATCCTCAACGGCACCTCGGCCCCGGTCACGGCGACGGTGACCGGACCGTGTGCGCGCACGCGCAGGCCCCCCAGAGTGGTCTCCAGGGCGGCGGTTCCCCGGGGGTTGGCGAGCAACCGGTTGACCAAGGCGTAGGAGCGGAGGTCGGCGGCCCCCGACCGGCCCACCCCGAGGCCGGCGTGTCCGAACCGGCCCTCGTCCTGGACCGTGGTCATGGGCCCGGTGGCCACCACTTCCAAGGCACGACGGGGCGACCTCACCGGGGGGCCTCCACCTCGGTGAACCGGACGCGGACGCCGGGTCTGAGCAGGCCCGGTCTCTCGCGCCTCAGGTCCCAGATCCGGGTCTCGGTGCGGCCGAGCAGCCTCCACCCTCCGGGCGAGCAACGCGGGTACACGCCTGTGAACTCATCGGCCAGGGCCACCGAACCGGCGGGCACCCGGGTACGCGCCTCGTCTCTTCGGGGTACGCGCAGCCGGGGTTCGCCCCCGACCATGTAGCCGAATCCCGGCGCGAAACCACAGAACGCGACGGTCCAGGTGGCCCTGGTGTGCGCCTGGACCACCTCACGCCTGCTCAGTCCGGTCAGCTCCGCCACGTCGTCGAGGTCCTCCCCGTCATAAACGACGGGGATGGTGACGGTCTCGCCACTCCCCCGTGTCCGCTCGGAGACGACGTCCCTGGTCGTGACGGCCTCGGCGACCGCTTCGGGGTCGGTTCGGGGGTCGATCCGCAACAGCAGTGTGCGGGCGGCCGGGACCACGTCGACGACGCCGGGGACGGGGTCGGCCTCCAACGCCGCGCGCAGCGCGATCACCTCGGCCAGATCCGCGACCTCCACGAGCACACCGGTGTCACCGCACCTCAGAATCCGCACGCGTACTCCTCACCGCTCCGTGTCGACGTCGGAGGTCTCTTCCGTGAACGCTGCGAGGACGACACCCTCCGTCCGCAGTCTCCCCACCACGGCACGAGCGATGTCCACCGACCCGGGACTGTCGCCGTGTACGCACAGTGATTCGGCCTCGACGACGATCCAGGTGCCGTCGATCGCCTGGATGGGTTCGCCGCGGACGATGCGCAGGCAGCGGTCGGCGATCTCCTGGGGATCGTGGAGTACCGAGTCGGGTTCGTTCCGGGAGACCAGGGTGCCCTCCGGGGTGTAGGCACGGTCGGCGAACGCCTCGCGGTAGACGGGCAGTCCGGCCTTCTCCGCCAGCCGCAGGAACCGTGAACCGGCGAGTCCGAGCACGGGGAGTCCGGGGTCGAAGGCGTGTACGGCCTCGACCACGGCGGCGGCCTGTCCCTCGTGGTGCACGATCGCGTTGTACAGGGCACCGTGCGGCTTGACGTAGCGGACGCGGTCCCCCGCCAGGCGGGTGAACGTCGACAGGGCGCCCAGTTGGTAGAGGACCTCGTCGGTGAGCTCGGCGGCCGGAACGTCGAGGAAGCGGCGGCCGAACCCGGCCAGGTCGCGGTAGCTCACGTGCGCGCCGACGGCCACCCCCCTGGCCGCGGCGTCGAAGGCGGTGCGGCGCAGCACGGAGGGGTCGCCGGCGTGGAACCCGCAGGCGACGTTGGCGCTGGTGACGATGGACAGCAGCGCCTGGTCATCGCCGAACACCCAGCGGCCGAAGCCCTCGCCGAGGTCGGAGTTGAGATCGATGCGCAACGTCGGCACTCCTCGTTCTTCTCTCATGGAATTCCTACTCGGTGCGGCGGCGGGATCTTCCATCGCCCCCCAGGATCGTCCTGTTCCGGCGGAGGGAGACACCTGCCGCGGTGGGCGTCTTCCCGGGGGTCGGGGCGGCCGGGACGGCCCGTTCCCGGTGCTTTGGGCGGATCCCGGACTCGCGAACCCTCCTGGCCGAGGTCCCGAAATGTCATGATGGGGGCCTCATGGAACTGAACGGACGCCCCGTGGGCACCGGGGAACTCGCGGGCCTGGCCCTGTACGGCTACGGCCACTTCACCACCATGCTCGTCACCGACCTGCGTGTCCGTGGGATGGACCTGCACATGGAGCGGCTCTCACGCGACTGTCGGACCCTCTTCGGCTCCGACCTCGACATCCTCCGGGTCCGCGAGCTCGCCCGGCGTGCCGCACGTGCCCACTCCTCCCCCTCCGTGGTCCGCGTGACCGTCTTCGACCCCGACATGGATCTGGGCCGTCCCACGGGCGGCCGGTCCCCCCAGATCCTCGTCACCACCCGCCCCGCCCCCGGGACCGCGCCGGCACCGGTAGGCCTGGGTACCCGGCTGTTCACCCGCGACACTCCGCAGGTGAAGCACACCGGTCTCTTCGGTTCGGTCCGTCAACGTCGCGCCGCGCAGATCGACGGCTACGACGACGCCCTGTTCACGAGTGTGGACGGCCGGGTCTCGGAGGGTCCCACCTGGAACATCGGTTTCGTGGACGACGACGGCATCGTGTGGCCGCAGGCTCCCTGTCTTCCAGGTGTGACGGCCCGGCTCGTCGAGCGGGCGGCCGAGACGCTCGACGTTCCCGTGTCCACCCGCCCGATCGCCGCCTCCGCGAGCACCCGCATGGCGGGGGCGTTCGTCACCAACGCCACCACCGGAGTGCGGCGGGTGTCCGCCATCGACGGCGTGCACCTGCCGCGGTCCGCACTGGTGGAAAGACTCGCCGACGCCTACGCCGCACTGCCCTGCGAGGCGCTGTAGGGCCTCTCCCCCGCGTCCGTCGTCACTCGGCCGGGATCTTCCGCTCGGCTCCCATCGTGCTCGCCCTGCCCGGCCACCACATGCGCGGCCCGATGTCCAGCGCCAGTGCGGGCACCAGCAGCGTCCGCACGAGCAGGGCGTCCACCAGGACGCCGAACGCCACCAGGAAGGCCAGCTGGAGCAGGAACAGCAGGGGAATGACCGCCAACGCCGCGAAGGTCACCGCCAGGACCACCCCGGCCGAGGTGATCACCCCTCCGGTCACCGTCAGCGCCCGCAGCATGCCCTCGCGGTGCCCGTGGTGCAGGGTCTCCTCCCGGGCCCGGGACATCAGGAAGATGCTGTAGTCGATCCCCAACGCGACCAGGAACACGAACGCGAACAGCGGGACCACGGGATCCGCGCCGGGCAGGTCGAGGACGTGGTCGAACACCAGGGTGCCCACACCGAGCGCGGTGGCGAAGGACAGCACGTTCACGATCATCAGCAGCAACGGTGCCAGCAGCGAGCGCAGCAGCGGGACGAGCACGAGGAAGACCACCACCAGCACGAGCGGGACCACCACCACGAAGTCGCGCTGGGCCGTCTCCAGGGTGTCCAGGTCGGTGGCGCTCACCCCGCCGACCAGGGCGTTCGCCCCCTCCACGGAACGCAGTTCCTCCCGCAGCTCCCGGACGGCGTCCACCGCCTCGGGTGATTCGGGGCCGACGGTGAGGACGGCCTCGACCAGGACGCGCCCGTCCTCCTCCAAAGGAGGCAGGTCCGCGCCGGGCGGGCCCGGTTCGGTGACGGGAGTGGCCTCCTCCACCCATGACAACCGTTCGGCGGCCTGGACGACCTCGTCGAGGTGGTCGGCGTCGGCGACCACCAGGGCGGGGGCGGCGCCGGCGTCGGAGCCGAATCCCCGGTCCAGCGTCTCCTGGGCGTCCACCGCCTCCACCTCGGTGCGGAAGATCTCGGCCTGTCCGGTGCCCTCCGCCTCGAACTGGGGCGCGAAGACCGCGGCGGCCAGCAGGACTGCGGTGGTGACCATCCAGCAGACCCGGGGCCTGCGAGAGACGGCGGTGGCGACGCGTCCCCAGAAACGGTGTTGGGAGAGGACCTCCTCCAGACTCCCGCCGGTCTCCTTGGAACCGTGCGGGGCCAGGGGCCAGAACGCCGCGCGTCCGCACAGCGCGAGCACGGCGGGAAGGAACGTCATCGCCGAGAGCAGGGCGGCGACGACACCGATGGCCACCACCGGGCCCAGACTGCGAGTGGAGGTCAGGTCCGCCGCGAGCAGGCAGAGCAACCCCAGGATGACGGTGCCGCCGGAGGCCAGCACCGGCCCGGTCACCCCGCGCACGGCGGCCATGACGGCGTCGGGCACGCGTTCGCGGGCGGCCAGTTCCTCGCGGTACCGGGCCACGAGCAACAGCGCGTAGTCGGTACAGGCTCCCACGACCAGGATGAACAGGATGCCCTGGCTCTGCCCGTTGAGGCTGACCAGGCCGATGTCGGCGGCCAGGTAGACCAGGGCCCCGGCCAGTCCGAGGGCCAAAAGGCTGGCGAGGATGACCAGGGTCGGCAGGAGGGGCGAGCGGTAGACCGCCACGAGGATGACCAGGACGGCGACGACGGCCACGATCAGCAGCGTGGAGTCGATACCGCCGAAGGCCGCCACGAGGTCGGCGGCGTAGCCGGCGGGGCCGGTGACCTGGGCCTGGAGTCCGGGGACCGGGTCGTCGGCGAGGATCTCCCGCAGCTCCTCGACCGATTCGCCGGTGTCGGCGTCCTCTCCGACCAGTACCACGAGCTGGGCGACCGAGGGGTCCTCCGTACCGGGGAAGGGACCGACGACGGTGCCGGAGACCCAAGGCCTTTCGCCCACACGCTCGCCGACCTCGGCGATGTCCGCGAGTTCGGCCTCGGTGATCTCACCGTCGTCCCCGTCCTCGCGCGAGTAGACCACGATGGCCGGGGCCGCCTTCTCCCGGTCGAACTCCGCGGCGATCTCGCCGGCCTCGGTGGACTCGGCGTCCACGGGCAGGAACGCGCCGGGGTCGTTGGTCTGCACCTCGCCGAGCCTGCCCAGGAACATGCCGAGGGGTCCGGCTCCCACCAACCACACCAGGGCGACCAGGAGGGCCGCCCCGATCCACCACCGTGACCGGCGGGCTGGTCGGCCGTTGTCCTTGTCCACGTCCGCTGTCCCTCTCTACCGCCGACTTCGACTCGGAATAAAAGTATCTTGCTTTTCGAGTATCTAACGGCAAGACACTACCCCAGCCCATACGCACCACACATCCGCCCCAGGCACAACACGCGCCCCTGGGGCACCGGTCTCCTCGGAACACCGACGGGCTTTCCGGACCCCGCTCCACCCTCCACCGGCACGAACGCCTCGACTCACCCGCGGACCGGCGCCGCGGCCCTCGCCTCCCCGGTGTGGGCGACGAACCACCTCAGGCCCCGAGGAGCCGCGTGCGCAGCGAGTACCACACCTGGTCGACACTGGTCAGCGACATGGCCCGCACCGGCGTCGTCAGGCCCATCGCCAGTTCCCGGCGCAGACACGACCCCCCGTCCAGAAAGGCCAGAACGTCACCGAAGCGGTTGGCCGCGAACAACCCGGTGAAGAACTCCGCGCCCCGGATCCGACCGGTGTCCAGGGCGCGCAGCATGACCGCGTCCATCGCCAGGTGGCGGCGTCGATGCGGTACCGGCGGCACCGGGACCCGCCCCTGGGCCAACGCATGCGCCACGGCGGCCGTCTGACGTCCCACCCCGCTGAACGTGTACCCGGTCGAGGGGCGGGTCGCGCCGCCCGCCGTGCCCAACCGGAACACCCGCCGTCCGACCCTGGGACGGAACACCGCGTCGGTCATCGGGATGATCCCCTGTTCGGCGGCGGTCACCTCCACCTCCGACAGTCCCAACAGACCGCAGTAGTCCTTGAGCGCCCGCTCGTACTCCTCCGTCGTGAGCGCCTCACGGCCGAACTCGGTGTACTCCACCAGTGCCTCGCGCGGTGACAGGGGCAGTACGTAACCGAAGGCCACCCCGTTCGGCGGCTGAGGAGGACGCAGGTCCATCAGCACGGCCGCGTCGGGATCGAAGGCGTCCCCGGGCGTGCGCACGAACCAGCCGCGGAAATGCTGGAGCAGATGGGTCCGCCCGCGCGGTGCGGGTCGTGGAGGCCTCGAGTCGAACACCCACGTCGCGGTCAGGGACACCCTGCCACCGCCGGGTTCCCTGGCCTGGACCTCGGCGTGCTCGGCGCCGTCCCGGACCCCGGTGACCAGTAGCGGAAGCTCCTCCACGCGCCCGTCCGCCGAGGTCCGCACGTAGGCGTCCACGTCCGTGGACCTGAGCATCTTGTACACGTAGGGCGTGGCCGGGGAGGAGTGGACGGTCCCGTCGTGCCCTCTCACGGACAGGTTCTCCCACCGTGCCGTGAGCAGCCCGTCCCACGGCCCTCCATCCGGTTCCCAGAAGCACCATGTGCGCGGCACGGGGGTGTGCGGACCCGGTGGCGGCTCCACCAGGGCGACGCGCAGCGGTCGGCCACGTCGGTCGTTGATCCCGCGCAGCCGGTGGGTAAGGGTGAGGCCAGCGGCCCCTCCGCCGATGATCGCCACGTCGTAGTCGGCCATGGTCCCAGCATGTACCGGGAGGCCCGCCGTCCGCACGCGAACACCCGGCATCGGAGGAATCCGTGAACACCCCGACGCACGCCATGAAGGACGGCACGGTCACCGACGAGTTCGACCACGCCGCCAAGGCCTACGACCGGCTCGTGGCCGCCAACCCGGGTTACCACGCGCACCTGGAGATCTCCGCGCGAAGGCTCGGTCTGCCCGGGGAGGGGGCCGGACTGCGCCTGCTCGACCTGGGGTGCGGCACCGGGGCCTCCACCGCGGCCCTGCTGCGTGTCCTTCCGAAGGCCCGGATCGTCGGTGTGGACGCCTCGTCCGGCATGCTGGAGGCCGCCCGCGCCAAGCGGTGGCCCGCCTCGGTCTCCTTCCACCGGGCACGCGCGGAGGAGCTGACGCCCACATGGGCCACCGAGCACCTGGACGGACCGGTGGACGCGGTGTTCGGCGCCTACCTGATCCGCAACTGCCCCGATCCCGACGCACTGCTGACGGGTGTGCGCGCGCTCCTGCGGCCCGGGGGCCGGCTCGTCCTGCACGAGTACTCGGTGGCCGACTCGGTCGCCGCCCGTGCGGTGTGGTCGGCGGTGTGCTGGGGCGTGGTCATCCCGGCGGGCAGGATCCTGACCGGACGCGCCGACCTGTTCCGCTACCTGTGGCGCAGCGTCCTGGAGTTCGACGGCCGCACCGCGCTGCTGGAGCGGATGCGTCGGGCGGGCCTGGTCTCGGTCTCCGACGCGCCTCTGCCCGGCTGGCAGTACGGGGTCACGCACACCTTCGTCGGTATGCGCCCGCTCGACGCGTCTGAGGCGGACCACTGATGGCCACCGACGGCACCGGACGCCCCGAGGACGTACGCGACCCCCTGGCCGAGGCCGTCCCGCCCCCTCCCGTGACCGGACCGCGTACCGACACCGTTCCCCACGTGGCCGTGATCGGCGGGGGCATCGCCGGACTCGCGGCGGCCTGCGCCCTGGCCGAGCGGGACGTGGACGTGACGGTGGTGGAACGCGAGTCCTCTCTGGGAGGTCGCGTGTGCGGCTGGGCCACCACGCTCGCCGACGGTTCCCCCGCGACCATGACCCGCGGCTTCCACGCGTTCTTCCGTCAGTACTACAACCTGCGCGGCCTCCTGCGCCGCGCGGACCCCGGACTGGAGCGCCTCGTCCCGCTCACGGACTACCCCCTCGTGCACCGCGACGGTCCGCGCGACCGCTTCTCGTGGCTGCCCAGGACCCCACCGTGGAACGCCGCCGTGCTGGCGGCGACCAGTCCGAGCTTTCCCCCACGCGACCTGGCCGGAGTCAACCTGCCCGCGGCCCTGCAACTGCTCGACGTGGACGTGCCCGGCGTCTTCGAACGCCTGGACCATCTGAGCGCCCAGGACTTCCTGGACGCGGTCCGTTTTCCTCCCACGGCCCGGCACCTGGCCTTCGAGGTGTTCACACGCAGCTTCTTCGCCGATCCGCGTGACCTGTCGGCCGCCGAGCTGGCCGTGATGTTCCACGTCTACTTCCTGGGCTCGTCCGAGGGTCTGGTGTTCGACGTTCCACGTTCCCCCTTCCCCCAGGCCCTGTGGGACCCCCTGCAGGAGTACCTCACCGAGTCGGGGGTGCGTTTCCGTACGGGTCACCGGGTCGAGGAGGTCGTCCCCGGTCCGAAGCACCGGTTCTCGGTGTGCGGACGCACCCTGGAGGGAGGGTTCTTCGACGTCGGGGCCGACGCCGTGGTGCTCGCCGCCACCCCCGCCGGGACCCGCGACCTGGTGGCGGCCTCACCGGGACTGGGCACGGGCCCGTGGCGCGACCGGATGGCACGGGTGGAGACCGCTCCCCCGTTCCTGGTGTCGCGCTACTGGCTCGGCCGGCCCGTGCGCCCGCACAGGCCCGCCTTCCTGGGGACCGCGGGTCATCCCACCCTGGACAACATCAGCGTCCTGGAACGCTACGAGGACGAGGCCCGCGCGTGGGCGCGGCGTACCGGCGGGTCCGTGGTGGAGCTGCACGCGTACTCACTGGCCCAGGGGTGCGATCCCGACTTCGAGCGGGACAGGCTCTGGAAGCAGGCCGAGGCCGTCTATCCCGAGTTGTCCGGCGCCCCGGTGGTGGACTCCCGTCACGAACTACGGGCGGACTGCCCTTTGTTCGCGCCCGGCGGCCACCATGACCGGTGCGGGGTGAGCACCCCCGACCCGTTCGTGGTGGTGGCGGGCGACCATGTGCGCACGGACCTTCCCGTGGCCCTGATGGAACGCGCCGCCACCAGCGGCGTACTCGCCGCCAACGCGCTGCTGACACAGTGGGGAAGACCGGGGCACACGCTGTGGACCGTGCCCCGGCGGGGCAGGTCGGCCCCGTTGCGGGCGCTCGCCCGGTGGGCGCGCGGCGCCCCGTCCCACCACGAGGGCTGACGCGAGACGGCCCGGCGAGCGCCACGGGCGGGGACTCCGCCCGGCCGGCTCCCGTTCACCCGTGGGCCACCGCACCCGTGAGGGAGCGTCCAGACGGCCTCCGGTCACAGCGTCATCCGGGCCAGCGGCCCGTGCTGCGAAGCAGGTACCGGCGTTCGGCGTAGGCGAGGTCGTCCCTCCACAGCCGCCGGGCGGCCATGCGGATGGCCGGACGCACCACCGCACCCGCCACCCTCCGGGCGATCGTGAACCCCGTGCGTTCTGAGGAGGCGACCGTGGCCTCGATGATCGCCGTGCGCGGCACACCGTGCTCGTCCACCCCCAGCGGGGTGGCATGGGTCTCCACGACGCTGCCCTTCCCCTCTCCCTCGATGATGCGCATGACCACGGTGCGTGGTTCGGGACAACGGAACTCCGCCCGCACCGGCACGCCCCAACGGCCCGCCAGGCGAAACCCCACGTCGACCACCATGCGGTCAGGGTCGGGGTCGGGCCCTTGGGGCACCTCGGTCACCTTCAGCCCCACGAACGAGTAGGGATGGAACCACGAGCCGTGCCAGGGGTCGAGCCGGTTGGCCATCACGTCCTCGGGTTCGCATCGCCCCGCCATGCTCTCCACCGCCGCCAGGCTCCGGGCAAGGTCCGGACGTTCGGGCACCACCGGTGCGTCCAGGGGTTCCTCCCCTCCCTCGCGGTCCAGACGCACCCACACCAGCACGCCGTCGTCGTGCACCGGATAGGGGTCCCATCCGGGGAACCCCTCCTTCCCCAGCGCCAGGCCGTGCCACCGGCACACCAGCCTTCCCGAGTCGACGGCGCCCCGGCACAGCGGTGCGCCCAGGTGCGGGCACGCGCCCGGACCCGCGTGGGCGGTCCCGTCCGGGGTGCGCCAGGCCACCAGTTCGGTGCCCGCCACCACACGTCCGAACGGCCGGTCCGTACGCACCTCGCCGCTCGCGGCCAGCACGAACCAGTTGCCCGAGGGGCGGGCGAGCGCGCGTTTGAGCGCCGCCCCGATGATCGCGGGCGATCCCTCCCTCCAGGTCGGCTCCTGGGCCTTCCAGGTGGTGGCGGGCATGCGGCGCAGGGGAAGCCTCCGCGGCCGGGGATCGGGAAGTGTCACGTGAATCCTCCAGACAGGTCGGGCCGGGGTCCGCGGCACGACCGGGCGTGGACCGGACCCGGGTTCTCAACCGGTCCTGGGGCGCGGTATCCGGCCCTGCAGCGACCGGGCGATCAGTGAGCGCGCGAGGGCGGGAACGGCCGCAGCCGCCTTACGTGTGTCCGACACCCGGTGCCGGACGCTCCACACGTCGTAGTCGGCCGCACGTATCTCGTCCAGGATCGCTCGGTAGAGCCGGAAGGCGGTGGCGACACACGGGCGCGCGACCGGGGAGAGCATCGCTATGCCCGGTTCCGCCCGCCGATAGAAGTCCTGGGTGACCTCCACCAGATCGGCCAGGGCATCGCGTACGCGCGGGTGGGGTCTTCGGGTCCGCTCGCACCGCTCCAGCAACCCCTGGTCCACGCCGTGTGCCGTCAGTACGTCCCAGGGCAGGTAGACGCGGCCGCGGCGCAGGTCCTCGGCCACGTCCCGCAGGAAGTTGGTCAATTGGAAGGCCTCACCCAGCGCTGCGGCGTGCGGTGCGGCCTCCTCCCGCTGCGCCACCGTGCCCAGGACCGGCAGCACCTGGAGTCCGATCACCGCCGCAGAACCGTACATGTACTCGCGCAGGTGGCCCATGTCCCGGTAGCCGGTGACGGACAGGTCCATGCGCATGGAGGTCATGAAGGCGGTGAAGTAGGAGCGCGGCAACCCGTACCGGTCCGCCGTGTGCGCCAGGGCGCTGAGCACCGGTGCGTTCGCCTCGTCGCGGACCGCTCTTCCGTCCAGGGCCCTCGCCAGGTCCGCGTCGATGCCGTCCAGGCGCGCGCCCTGTTCGGCGACGGTGGTGCCGGGCGGCGGCTCGTCGATGATGTCGTCCACCCACCGCGCGAAACCGTACAGGGCGTGCACCCCGGGCCGGCTTCCGGGCGGCAGCACGCGCGTGGCCGTGTAGTAGGTGCGTCCGTGCTGGGCGTGCAGGGCACGACACCTGAGGTAGGCCTCGCGCAGCGGCCTCCCGGTGATCCCCGCCGCGTCCAGTTCCGCCGCTCCCGCGCTCATCGGCGCCCTCCCGTTCTCCGGACCACCTTGGCCGCGGCGAGCTTGCCCGATATCAGCACCGTGGGAAGTCCGACTCCGGGTGTGGTCCCGCATCCGGCCAGGACGGCGTTGGAGGTGCCGGGAACGGTGTTGCGAGGCCGGAACGGACCCGTCTGGGCGAAGGTGTGCGCCAGCGAGAACGGTGTGCCGTGGGTGAGCCCCTGCCGTGCCCAGTCCGCCGGGGTGACCAGGTGTTCGGTGCGGACGGAGGCGTCCAGCCCGTCCAGACCACGTTCCTGGAGAACCCCGACCAGGTGGTCCCGGTAGCGCGGTCCCTCCCGTTCCCAGTCGATGTCGCCCGCCGCCAGGTTCGGCGCCGGGGCGAGTACGTAGAGCAGGTGGCGTCCTTCGGGGGCGAGCGTCGGATCCGTGCGGGTGGGTTGGGTGACCAGCAGGGAGGGGTCGCTCATCGTGCGGCCTTCACGGATGATCTCGGTGAAGGTGCGCTTCCATGCCGCGCCGAAGGAGATGGTGTGGTGCCCCAGCCCCTCCCAGGTGCGGTCGGTGCCCAGGTGCAGCACGACCGCCGAGGGCGAGTGACGCGCGGCCACCAGGCGTCTCGGCGTGTGGTCCAGGAGCCGGTGGGCGGCGGCGAGGTCGGTGGTGAGCACGACCTGGTCGCATGCCAGGCGTTCCCCCTCCCCGGTGATCACGGCGGTGATCCGGTCCCCGGCTCGCTCCAGGCGGGTGACGCCGTCCCCGTAACGCACGGTCCCCCCGGCCTTGACGACCGCCCCCGCCAAGGCTTCGCCCAGCGCGCGCATCCCGCCCCGGGGGAAGTACACCCCGGCGACGGTGTCCATGTAGGCGATGACGGCGTAGGCGGCCAGTGCGCTTTCGGGGGCGACCCCCGCGTAGAGCGACTGGAAGGAGAAGATCCGTCGCAACCGCTCGTCACGGACGTGACGGCCCACGGCGGGGGCGAGCCTGCCGAACCCTCCCATGGCGGCGAGTCGGAACAGGTCGGGGCGCAGCAGGTCCAGCGGGGAGTCGAACTGGGCGTCGATGAACGAGCGCATCTCCACCTGGTAGAGCCGGGTCAGCCAGTCGCGCAGACGCAGGTATCCCTCGGCCTCGCGCCGTCCCGCGACCCGGGCGACCTCGGCGGCCATCGCCTCGCGCTCGGTGTGCACGTCGATCGCCGAACCGTCGGCGAAGGTGGCGCGGTAGGCGGGACTCAGCGGCACCAGGTCGAGCCGATCGGCGACGCGCTCACCGACGGCGCCCAGGGCCTCGTCGAGGAGTTCGGGCATGGTGAGCACGGTGGGCCCCGTGTCGATCTGGAAGCCGTCCAGATCGAGCCGTCCCGCGCGTCCTCCCGGGTGGTTCTCGCGCTCGATCACGGTGACCTCGCGTCCAGCACCCAGCAGGTACAGCGCGCAGGCCAGTCCGGACATACCGGCGCCCACGATCACCACGGGGCCGCGGGCCCCGGTGCCCGCCCGGGGCCGCGGCGTCCTGGAATGTTCGGGGTCGGGCACGGAGTGCTCCTCTCCGGTACGGCGGCACCTTCTCCGCCGGGTGGGTCACGAACGGTGCGATGATCGGGCCCGCCGGTGCGAGGGTCGGCGTGATCACCGTGGACGGTGTCCTCCGGTCTCCCGGGCCGGACCGACCCACGACCCTCTCCGCGAGGGCCGCCGATCGCGCGGTTCCTCACGTGGGGTCCTGCGCGGTCTGCGTGGCCAGGGCACGCAGACCCTCCATCACGGATGCGGGTGCGTCGAGCCCGCGCAGTCTGGCCTCTCCCCGGGCCGCCAGTTCCCCGCATCTTCTATGGACCAGATCGCGGGCGCCCAGACGCTCCAGGACCTCGGCGACCTCATGCGGGTCCACCTCCGTCTCAGGGTCGCCGACCCCGTCCAGCAGGTCCGACGCGGCGCGGTCCCCGCGTTCGCGTGCCAGTCGGATGCCGGTCACCAACAGCAGGGTGCACTTGCCCTCACGGATGTCCTCCCCCACCGGCTTGCCCGTCCGCTCGCCGTCCCCGTAGACACCGAGGAGGTCATCGCGCAACTGGAAGGCGACGCCGACGTCCCTGCCGTACCCGCGCAGGGCCTCCACCGTCGCCGCGTCCGCTCCCGCCATCGCCGCGCCCAGGTGCAGGGGGCGCTCGACGCTGTAGGACGCCGTCTTGAACAGATTCACCCGCAGGGCCGCCTCCTCCGAGCGTTCCCGGCGTGCCCGCGCGCGTAGGTCGAGGAACTGTCCGGCCATGATCTCGGTGCGCAGGTTCCGCCACACGGCTCTGGCCTCGGTCGACCCGGGCACCCCGGCCAGCGCCTCGCACAGCATGTCGTCGGCCCACACCAGGGCGAGGTCCCCCACGAGCACGGCCAGGGCCTCGCCCTGGCGGCGGGGCTCTCCGGCGAACCTCTCACGCAGGTGCTCGGCCATGTAGGCCGCGTGCACCGAGGGACGGCCTCGCCGGGTCGGGGAGCCGTCCATCACGTCGTCGTGGACGAGCGCGCAGGTCTGGGTGAGCTCGAGTGCCGCGCAGGCCTGGAGGGCGGAGTCGGCCGCTCCGCCGTGGGGCGTGCCTCCACCGGCGAGCCACCCCCACCAGGCCAGTCGGGATCGCATGCGCTTGCCGCCGCCGAGAGTGAAGCCGACCGTGACCCCGGCCAACTCACGGCCGAAATCCTCGTCGAGGCGCTCGGCGTCGCGGAGCCTGCGGTCGAGATAGTTCCGCAGGGCCCCGTCCAGGGCCGCGCCCCCGTTTCCGTCCACGGCGTCCTGGTCAAAGAGATGCATGTGGGTCTTCAGGATGGGATTGACGGCGTCCTCCCCCGCGGCCCCGGATCATGAGACCCCAGAAGCCTTGGATTCCATGAATCTCGACAAGCGAACTACTTCCCTCTCTTGTCCTGTCGAACCGCCGCCTCTGCCCCGCTCCCCCATCGGGCACGCCACCCCATTGCGGGCGGCGACGGCCGAACACGATCTACACTTCCAGGGAAGACCGGAAGGCACCGGTCCCACGAGCGCGAGAGAGGAACCATGGACACCGCGGCGGCCGCATCCTCTCCCCCCGGAGGCCCTCGGACGGCGGAGTCCGAGGCGAGGTCGCGCGTCGAACTCTACGACGCTCTTCAAAGCGACGGGCAGCGACTCGCCGTACGACTCATCCGCCTGCTGCACCGGATGGCGGAGCGTTCGGGGATGAACCCGACCGATTTCCAGTGCTACACGCTGCTGCGCGTGGGCGGTTCGCTCACGCCCGGCGAGACCGCCGACGTTCCGTGCCTGTCCACCGGTGCGGTGACCGGTGTGATCGACCGACTGGAGGCGCACGGCCTCGCCGAGCGCACCCCCCACCCCGAGGACCGGCGCAAGGTGGCCGTCCGGTTGACCGAGACGGCCGAGCGGGTGGGTCCCGCCACCGCCCCCGGTATGCGCGAGGCGATGATCGCGGCGCACAGCGACTACTCGCTGGAGGAGTTGTCCACGATCGCGAACTGGCTGGACCGGATGGGAGACACGCTCGACCGGCTCTCCGAGAAGCCGAACTGACCGGCGCGGCCTCCGCCACGTCGACCGGCGACGACCGACGGCGACGATCCGCGCGGCGGGCCCGGTGGAACCCCCGAGAGGACGAAGCCTGAAAAGGGCCTCTATCGGGGACGAGACCCGCTTTGCCGCTCGTAGGACAACACTCCGCGATCGCCCGGTTGCTTTGTGGGAGGAGTTCCCGGCCCTAGCATCCCACGGGACACGTCCATGGGCGGGACCGTGACCGGAGCCGTCCCGCCGTCCCGAGGTGTACGCGCCCCTCCGGGTCGTGAAGGAGTCACCATCTCGCCCTCGTCCCTACGCGAGTACGTCCGCGAACACACCAACCCCACGGTCTTCGGGGTCTCCGCGCTCGTGATCATCACCTTCGTCACGATCGGCATCGTGGCCACCGATCCGATGCTGGACGCGGCCACGGCCACCCGGAACTGGATCGGTGAGAAGCTGGGGTGGATCTACGTCCTGGCCACCGCCTTCTTCCTCGTGCTGGCGATCTTCCTCATGTTCAGCCGGTTCGGGAAGATCCGCCTGGGCCCCGACGACTCGCGTCCCGAGTTCGGGACACTGCCCTGGTTCGCCATGCTCTTCACCACGGGTATGGGCATCGGCCTGGTGTTCTGGGGCGTCTCCGAACCCATCCACCACCTGAACGCCCCCCGATCGGCGGAACTGAATGCCCCGGAGGGCGCCCCGTTCCCGCCGGGGGCCGCGAGCGAGGCCCTGGCCCTGAGCTACTTCCATTGGGGCCTGCATCCCTGGGCCATCTACATCGCGCTCGGTCTGTCCCTGGGCTACTTCGCCTTCCGCAAGGGCCTCCCTCTGCGCCCCGCCTCCGCCCTCCACCCGCTCATCGGCGACCGCGCCTTCGGCTGGCCGGGCAACATCGTGGACATCCTGGCCGTGTTCGGCACCATCTTCGGCCTGGCCACCTCACTGGGACTGGGCACGTTGCAGATCAACGGCGGGCTCAGCTACGTCTTCGGCATCCCGAACAACGCCACCGTGCAGTCGATCCTCATCATCGCGATCACCGCGGTCGCACTCCTCAGTGTGGTCGCGGGCATCGACAAGGGCATCCGCCGACTGTCCGTCATCAACCTGTGGCTGGCGTTCGTGCTGCTGGTGATCATCTTCGCGCTGGGTCCCAAGCTCTGGATCATCAGCATGATGACCACGGGCGCGGGCGAGTACCTCAGCAACCTCGTCTCGTGGAGCCTGGCCTTTCCCAGTCCGCGCGTGGACCCCCAGGCCTTCGAGTGGACCACCGCGTGGAGCATCTTCTACTGGGGCTGGTGGATCTCCTGGGCGCCGTTCGTCGGCATCTTCCTGGCCCGTATCTCCTACGGGCGCACCATCCGCGAGTTCGTGGTGGGAGCCCTGTTCGCCCCGGTCGTGGTGTCCATCCTGTGGTTCGGCGTGTTCGGCGGCTCCGGCCTGTACTACGAGATGTTCGGCGGCTCGGACCTGAACTCCCTCAGTGAGGAGGACCGCTCCTTCCGCCTTCTGGAACTGCTCCCCGTGGGACCCGTGCTCGGGGGCGCTCTCGCCGTCCTGCTGATCATCGTGGTGGCCGTCTTCTTCATCACCTCCTCCGACTCCGGTTCCCTGGTGGTGGACATGCTCGCCAGCGGAGGCAGTATCAAGCAGCTCAAGCTCCCCCGCGCCTTCTGGGCGGCCAGCGAGGGTGCCGTCACCCTGATCCTGCTGGTGCTGGGCGGCGCGAACGCGTTGGCGGCACTACAGGCCGCGTCCGTGGTCACGGGCCTGCCCTTCGCCATCATCCTGTTGTTCATGGTGTGGGGTCTGGGCAAGGCCCTGGCGAACGAACCCCGACCTGGGGGACCGAAGAGGGAACGCGCGGAGGACCGGCGACCGCCCACCCGCCCCGGAAGGACCGCGGGCGGTCCCGGAGCACACGACGAAAGGAGGCGGCCGTGACACCGAAGAGGTTCAACAACCCCTTCCACGGTGTGGTGGACATGATCACCGAGATGAACCGTATCTCCGACAGCATGACGACCATGGAGACCGGAAACGCCGGGGAGCGCGAACGCGGCTACGCCGACGCCTGGAGTCCGCCCACCGACATCCTGGCCAGGGGGAACGATCTGATCATCCGCTGCGAACTGGCCGGAGTGAAGGAGCAGGACGTGGCCGTCCTCCTCAACCAGGGCATCCTCACCATCAGCGGGGAACGCCACCGCGACGAGGAGAACGTCGTCTACTACTCCTCCGAACGGTTCATGGGCAAATTCCGACGGGAGGTCACTCTTCCGGAGGGAGTGGACGAAAAGGACATCGAGGCCGACTACGAGGAGGGGCTGCTGACGGTCGTGGTACGCGGCGCCGCCAACACCCGGGGACCCAAGCGCATCCCCCTACGGAGAAGGCCCCCGAAGAAGTCGTAGGGGCTTCGCGCCCACACCGTGGGACGGCGACCGGTGTCCTCGATGCGGGTCCCGCCGGAGCACTCCGGCGGGACCCGCCCGTGTGACGTGGGGCCGCCCCGAGGCGGCCCCACGCGAACGGTCGAGTGCGCCCCGAGCGGGTGGAACGGACCTCAGAAGACCCGGTCGGCCTCGTAGGGACCGATCACGGCCAGCGCGCGCGGCTTGGACGTCAGATCGGCGGCCACCTGGGCCACGTCGTCGATCGTCACCGCGTCCAGCCTCGCCAGCTCCTCGTCGACCGAGAAGTGACGCGTGTAGTTCAGCTCGTGGGAGAGCAGCCGCCCCATCCGCGCGTTGGTGCCCTCGGTGCCCAGGACCATCGCTCCCTGGATCTGGCCCTTGGCGCGGCGCAGCTCCTCCTCGGTGATCCCCGACTCCGCCACCTTCGCCAGTTCCTCACGGCACACGCCGATGACCTCGTCGGCCTTCTCCGGCAGGCAGCCCGCGTAGATCTGGAACGTGCCGATGTCGGAGTAGGCGATGTGGTAGGCGTGTACGGCGTAGGCCAGACCCCTCTTCTCCCGTACCTCCTGGAACAGCCTGGACGACATTCCTCCGCCCAGGGCGGCGCTGAGCAGACGCGATGCCTGCCAGAGCGGGTCGGTGCGGACCACCCCTTCCGAACCGAGGATGATGTGCGCCTGTTCGGTCTCACGCGACTCCACCACGGTCCCCCCGTAGGTGGTCACCGCGGGCCCCCCGACACGGGGTCGCCTCGGGCGGGCGTCACCGGCGGCGGCCAGCTGCTCGGCGAAGACCTTCCGCACCTCCTCCACCAGAAGGTCGTGGTCCAGGCTGCCCGCGGCGGTCACGATCAGCTCCCCGGGCACGTACGCGTCCCGATACTGCTCGACGATCCGCTCACGCGGCAGCGCCCGAATGGTGTCGTTGGTGCCCAGAATGGGACGGCCCAGGGGCGAGTCCCCGAAGAAGTGCGCCGCGAAGACGTCGTCCACCAGGTCGGCGGGCTCGTCCTCGTACATGGCGATCTCCTCCAGGATCACCCCTCGCTCGGTCTCCACCTCCTTCTCGTCGAGCACCGAGTTGGCCACCATGTCGCCGACCACGTCGACGGCCAGCGGCAGGTCCCGGTCGAGCACCTTGGCGTAGTAGCAGGTGTGTTCCTTGGTGGTGTAGGCGTTGTGGTCGGCGCCCACACTGTCCAGCAGGGCGGCGATCTCCAGGGGCGAGCGGGTCGTGGTCCCCTTGAACAACAGGTGTTCCAGGAAGTGAGCCGATCCCGCGTGCGCGGAGTCCTCGTCTCGCGAACCCGTGGCGGCGGAGATGCCGAAGGCGGCGGACCGCACGCCCGGGACCGTCTCGGTGACCACGCGCAGCCCTCCGGGCAGCACCGTCCGGCGCACCAGACCGGAGCCGCCCTGCGGCTCCAACAGCGTCACGGTCGTGCCCGGTTCCTGCTCGGCTGCGATGGGGACAGAGCTCATGAATCCTTCTTCTTCGTCGTGACGTCGGTGGCTGGCCCACCGAAGGTCCAGCCGAGAATACGCCGTGGGGGCGGTCGCACCGTCACGGTGCGACCGCCCCCACGGACGCGGGTCAGGATCAGGTGTTCTCCGAACGCGCCGAGCTGCGGCGGCGGCGACGGCGCGGAGCGTCTCCGTTCCGCTCGGGCTTGTCGGCGTCCTCGGCCTCTCCCTCGGAGCGCTCGCTGTTCTCGGCCGCGGCGGCCTCGGCCTCCACGACCTCGAC
>CALGOD010000580.1 GCA_937957845.1 uncultured Nocardiopsis sp. | reverse complement strand
GGACCGCGCCGGTGATCATCGCGCCGACCACGAGGAGCACCAGAGCGCCGACCAGGTACGGAAGCGGGACCAGGTCCCAGGGCATGGGGGCGTGGATTTCGGGCACTTCGCCCGTCTCCATAGGGGTCATCGGCTGCGCTCCGAAAGCTACGGGGGTCTGCGAAGTAACCCTGCTCACAGGGCACCTCCCATACTGTCATCGGACCCACCTGTCACACCTGCCGCGACAGGGCCGGATTCGGACACGTAGGAGCGGATGTAATGGACGATCTTGGCCGTGGTCAGGGACACTCCGTGCCGGTCCTGGAACTCTTCTGCGATCTCAGCGAAGAACTCCGGGTTGTTGTAGCGAGGGTCGCGTGTACGGCCGAGACGGGAGTAGAGCACCTGAACCTGGGCGTTGCCACTGAGACGGGCGAACAGCTCTTCCACCTCAGAGCGCAGGGTCGTCGCGTCCTGCTCAGCACGTAGACGGCCACGCTGCTCCTGTGTGAGCTGTTGGCGCGTGGACTCCAGGTCACGTGCGTACGCAGCTCCCTGTGCGACTGCGGCCTGAGCCTGCTCCAGTTCCTCTCGGACCCGAGCCAACTGCTGCTGCTGACCGGATGCGGTGCCCTTCAGCTCCTGGACCTGCTTGGCCTGCTCTTCCTGGATTCGCTGAAGCTCCAGTGCGTGTTGCTCCTGAAGCTCCTGCAAAGCCACAGCCTGTGCGGCCTCCAGCCTCTCCACACGGGAGGTCTGTTCCGCGATGACAGCGTTGGCGCGCTCCCGCTCTGCGCTGATGCCGGTCGTGGCCCGTTCCCGCTCCTTGCGGATCGCCTCATCGGCGCGCGTCTTCTCCTGCGCCTGGATTTCCGAGATCTCGCGCTGAGCCCGCTCTTCCGCTTCGTTGGCGCGACGGGTGTAGTCCGCCTCCGCCTCTCTGATCGCAACAGCGGACCGGCTTTCGATCTCTGCGGCGACCTCCTTTGCCTGGGTGGCCTCTGCTAGCGCGGCCCGAGCCTTGTCGCTTTCCAGGGTGCGCCCCGGGGCGTAGGCGACTTCAGCCAGGAACCACTGTCGGAACAAGGTGAACGTCTTCCACGGCGAGAACACGAGGCGAACGAACCAGAGCAGCACGCCGATGAGGATCTGGACGAGAACGGCGATGACGGACCAGATGCTGGCCTGCTCAAGCGGCTTGTTCCGCCGCTCCATCGCGCGGCGCTGGATCTCCCAGACGATCATGTCGGTGCCGATGACGTAGAGGAGGGAGGGGCCCATCCAGACGAGGATGTGGCCAGTCCAGACAAGAAGACCGGACTCGTCCGGCACGTCGAGGCGTGCTCCGTTCATCAGCACGGAGGCGACGGCGCAGCCGAGGTTCGCCACGCGTGCCCGGAGGGCGTTGTCACCGCGCATCGCGGTGGCGAGCGCGAGGATCGCGAAACTCGCGGCAGCGACGTCCCACGTGGCGGCGGCCAACTGGACCGCGAGCGAGGTCTCCCCCGCCTGCCCTTCGCCCTTGATCATGTCCGTGTAGAGGAGCTGCGCCTCGTAGGAGACATACATCGTGATCGCGGTGACCGCGATGATGCCGATGAAGGCCAGGGTGATGGCCACGTTGTAGCCACGATCGACCCGACCGGGGGATCCTTCCTCGTTCTGAGACGCCTTCGCGGTAGACGATTGGTGACGGAACGGGTTCCAGGAGACGGTGGTGAACCGGCGTTCGGTGCCGTCACCATCACGGAGGGTCCCGTGAGTATCAGGCACAGGTGCCTGGTCGGGCGGGGTGCTGCGTACCATTGACATGCGGATCCTTTCGGGGACTCGTGGCCCCGATCGGCGCGTTTTCTTGGTGGAAGGGGCGCCGGTCGGGTTCTTTCACAGGTGCTCAGACCTTGCGCTTCTCCGCGAACTCCTCAATCGCCTTTTTCAGCGCATCTTGTGTGCTCAAGTCATCCAGAGCCGCGGCGATCTTCAGCCGCTGCCGTAGGCCCCGTGGAATCCGGGCGCTGACCTGGACGATGTCGGTAGGGCTTTCTGTCGCGGCTGCGGGCATATCACCCTGCTCCTCCTGGTGTCGGTCCTGGCTGCTCACTCGTGCCTCCGTTGATCGGTGATGTGGCAGAGCAAGTGTGCTACGGATCTAGCTCGTTGCGAATTCTAGCAATTTAACTTTGCTAGCAATGTTGACATGCTATCAATCGTGTTGCATGGTGTCAATGGGAAACCGCCCCGGACACACCACGTGACCAGTACCAACGGGAGAGCCATGTCCGAGAACGCCGCCGTCATCGACCGCCCGTACACGACCGTCCAGGTCACCCGACCCGACCAGGAGCCCATCCCGGCCCCCGCCGCTGCCGAAGCCGAGATGCTCGCACCCCTGGGCGAGATGGTCGGCCTACAGGTGTGGGTCTAGTTCCACCCGAAGACACAGAACAGAAAGGCCCCGGGGCCACATCCGCCAAGAAGTCACCCCGAGGCCGCCAACCAACAGGAAGGCAGGTCCACCCTATGTTCGCTCCCAGCTGTACCCAGTTCGGCACCACCATGCAGCCCACCACGGCTATCGGTACCGGCGGCTACTACTGCCCCTCTCCCGAGTGCAGCGCCTCTAACGGTGTCCAGTACCAGCTCAACTACGCGATCACCGCCCGCGCTGTGTGCCGCATGAGCACCGTCTATCTGCAAAACCCCATCTGCTGCGGTCGGCCCACTACGTGGGACGTCCTACGTGCCTCCTACGTCTGCGGTGTCTGCCACAGCGCACAGTAGACCCCGGACACACGGTGGGCCCCGTCGCTGACGGGGCCCACCGTCGTCTGTACCTACACCTGCGCGAGGATCGCTTCCGCCATCTCCCGAGCCCGGTCCGAACCGTACGCGCGCACCACCTTTGTGGCCGCAGCCTCCGGCTCCCACTTCAGGTTCAGCATCAACTGGACCGGCTGGTCGTCTTCATGCTGAGGAGCTGGCGGAGCAGGATCATCGCGGCCTGGAAACTCATCATCCACCTGAGGCTCTGGCTGACTTTTCTTACCGGGAGCAGGGATAGACGCGGGAGGAATCGGGGCCAGATCTTGCTCCGGCGCGTCCTGGCCACCCTCTGGCGACGGCTCCGGTGCCGGCCTCCTCTCGGAGTGAGGCTCGGAGCGAGATATTAAGGCGTAATAATCGCCCTCCCGCGCCCGCTCCTGTTCCTCCGGCTCCATCCGGGCCAACTCCCGGGCCTGCCACAGGGTGAGCGCCCCGGCCTGTAGGTCTTCCTGTACCTGTGGAATGAGCTTGAGCAGGCGTAGCCGCTGGGACACCCATCCCTGCGTCTTTCCCAGCCGCTGACCAGCCAGCGCCTGAGTGCCGTACACCTCGCACAGACCCTGGAGTGCGTGCGCTTCTGCCAATGGCGACAGGTCTTGGCGCTGGATGTTCTCCACCAGCGCGTACTCCAGAATCTGTTCCCGTGTCGAGGGAGTGTCATTGACGTGGATGAGGAAGGCGTCCAGGCCCGCCTTCCTTGCGGCTGCGAGCCTACGGCTCCCGCTGATGACCACGTACTCCGCCATCCCCAAAGCCTGCTCGTGTTGCGGTAGGACCGCCAGATAGGCCCCGCGGGTCATGACCGTGGCCGGTTGGATCTGACCGAGCGCCTCCATGCTCTCAGCCAGCTCCGCCAGTTCGGTCTCGGTGATCTCGTCCCGAGGGTTCTCCGGGTTCGCGCACGCCTGGTCCGGGCGCACGCGCACAGGCGAACGCACGTAGTCCTCTGCCCCGCCGTGCTGCGCTGTTATGGCTCGGTGGCGCGAACCCATCTGCCGCGCGTTGGCGAAAGCGTCGCCGCCCGACTCCTTGATGCGCCTGGTCTTGCTCATGCCGCCGTCCTCAGCTTCTTGGCCAGCTTGCGCATGCCCTTGGCATGCTCACTCTCCGGAGCCAGTTCGAACAGAGGCTCCTTCAGATGAACTGCTTCCCTCTGTTCCTTGCGATCACCGATGACCGCCAGGACCCGTGGATCACCCAGCTCCTGCCATTTCTTGAGCGACTTCGTAGCGACCAGACCGCGCCTACTGTCGTAGAGGTTGACGACGAACCCGAGATAGGGCACGTCGATCTCCATCGTTTGGCACAGTTCCTCTGCCTGCCAGTCGAAGGTCATGTAGGCCTCTGCGGAGGAATCCTCCGCTTGGACTGGCATGACGATGCCCGAGCGGCCTGCCGGTTCGCCCTGCCGGCGACGCCCGTAGTAGACCGCGGCATCCGTCGCCAGTCCCAGAGACGGCGCACAGTCGACGATGATCACGTCGTAGTCGCCTTCCAGCGGAGCCAGAGCGCGCTCCAGGCATGCCTCCTTCATCCGTACCTGGCCCAAGGCGGACTCCAGGAGGAACATGTCCATGCAGGAACGCACGATCTGCAAGCGCCCACCGAAACGTTCGCCGGGGAAGGTTTCCAGCAGTTCGCGGATATCGCGGTTCTTCGCCTTGCCGAGCAGGTGTTTGGTGAAGCTGTGCTGATTGTCCTCCGGGTCCATCGGGACACGTGGGAAGCCGTGCCAGGTGGTCATGTCACCCTGGGGGTCGTAGTCCACCAGCAGGACACGCAGCCCGAAGCCACCGTAGGCGGGATCTTCAGCCAGAGCCTGAGCCAGGCCGGAGGAGGTGGAGGTTTTGCCGACACCGCCCTTCTGCATGCAGACGATGAAGCGTTGTGGAAACGGCATGGTGGAGTCCTCTCGGTAGTCGATGAGCCACAGGTCGACGGCCTGGGCGAGCCCTTGGATTTGGGAGATCTTGCGCCGCTTGCACTCATCTCCGAACCGGCGCCACATCCCTGGCGGCAGCCAGGTGCCGAAGGAGGCCGCTCCGGAGGTGTCCAGCAGAGGGCGAGGTGATGTGCGATGCCATAGGGTGATGGCTTCGCTGACCACGTCCTTTAGGTCCCGGTACTGCGCAGCCGCATGCGCTTTGAGCGCCAGCCGTAGCTGCTCGGGCAGGCGGGACGCGATTTTCTCCATATCAGGCGATGTCACCGCGCCAGCTTATTGGCGGAGAAGTGTGTGGTCGAGGCTTGTCAGCGAAGGACCTCACCGGCCACGGATGGGTAACCTGCTGATGCAGCATCCGAGCGTGTCCTATCCCGGACCCCCGACGTTGGGAGCACGGCCATGGTCATGGACCAGGATCCGGAGAGCGTGAACCGCCGGATCGCCCGCCTACGGAAGAAAAGCGGTCTGACACAGCAGGAGCTGGCGGACCGCACCCAACTGCACGGCGGCTACGGCTACAGCCGCAGCCATCTCGCCCAGGTCGAGCGTGGCCACAAGATGGCCACCCCCGCGTTCGTCTCCAGCGTCGCGGCCGCCCTTGGGATCCAGGTCGCGGACCTGTACGGCCAGCCCTACCGTGACACGCTCACCGACGACGGCATCACCACAGTCATCGGAGCTTTGCGCGAGGCCTTGGCCTACGTCGACGTGCCCCCCGAGCTCACCGCGCCCCGCCCCCTGGACGTGCTGGAGGAGGAGCTGCGCACGGTCCACACCCTGTTGCAGCAGACCCGGCACACCCGACTCGGCGCACTGCTGCCGGCCCTGGTCGAGGAGAGCACGGTGCACGCCTTGGAGACCGGAAGCGAGCGCGCCTGGCGCGCCCTGCACCGCGCCCATGTCGCCACCATCCGACTCACCCGCAAGCTCGGGTTCGAGGACCTGGCCGAACTCGCGGCCGAGCGCGCCCGAGCCTCCGCCACCGCCGCGCAGGATCCGCACCTGGCCGTCATGGTCACCCAGCGCCGCACGCTGGTGATGATGGCCCGCGCCCAATGGCGCCCCGCCCTGGCCGCACTCGCGCATGCCGCACAACGGGTCGACCACGACCGCGCCGACTCCAGCGAGATCCTCGGAGCCATCTACTTGCGCAGTGCGGTTTTGGCCGCCCGCGCCGGAGACGGGCCCGCAGCGGAGAGCTATCTCGCTCAGGCCGAGGAGATGGACGAGCGCGCCGAGCGGCTCAGCCACCCGCGCGACACCCACGCCACCACGTTCACCACCGGCAACGTCGCCGTGCACCGCGCGGCCGTGTCGGTCGAGGTCCGCGACTACGACGCCGCCCTGCGCCGCGACGCCCGCGTCGTCGGCGACGTGGCTGCCACCCTCATCCCCGAACGGCACGCCCACCACCACATCGACATGGCCCGCGCCCTGGCCGAGATCGGCAAGCCGCGCGTTGCTCTGCAACGGCTGGAGCGCGCGGAGGCCATCGCGCCGCAGCTGACCATGTACCACCCCCAGGCCCGGCTGGTCACTCAGCACCTGGTCGACGCCCAGCGCTCCCTGCCCGCGCCGCTCCGGCGCATGGCCAGCCGCATGCACGTCCTCTGACGAACCCGTATACCGCGCGTGATCTGCGGCAACGCGGCTGTGTGGGAATGTTCCAAACCGTGGAACAATTCCTTGTGACCCAGTTCATAGCGTCGTGGCATGGACACCGCACCTCCCCGCCGGGGACTCAACCGGCCGATCCGATCTAGCTACCCTCCGTGTTCGTGTGTGTGCCTCAAGGAAACGCCCCAGATGCGCACCCTGCACGGTCACGCCGAAGAAACCGGCCCGCGCGCGCTCACCCCGGCCCTTGGGGAGGTTCGGGCGTGAACTCCACCTGGCCGCCGTACATCCCTCCGGTCACCAGCGCCCGCGTGCACGACTTCCTGTGCGCGGGCAAAGACCACTTCGCCGCCGACCGCCAAGTGGCCGAGCAGATCGTGGTGGCCGATCCGGCGACCCTGGCCATGATCGACGCCAGCCAGAGCCACACCCGTCAGGCCCTCATGGACATGGCCATCAACGGCGTCACCCAGTACGTCGACCTCGGATGCGGCCTGCCCCGGCTGGGCGAACGCAGCCTGCACGACCTCGCCCAGACGCTCTCCCCCACCGCCCGCGTGACCTACGTTGACCACGACCTCCAGGTCGCCGTCACCCGACGCGCCTACCACCGCGGCGCCACAGGCGTGAGCGTGGTCGACGGCGACCTCGCGCACCCGGCAGCGCTGCTGTCCGACCCCGCGCTGCTGTCATCCCTGGACATGAACCACCCCGTGGGCGTGGTGTGCACGCTCACCCTGCCCTACCTGCGCGACGCCCAGGTGGCCACGCTCTGCGCGGTACTGGCCGACACGCTCCCCGCGCGCAGCCGGCTGGTGATCACCCACCCTTGCGGCGAACGCGCCCAGGCCGCCGCGCAGGCCTACCGTCAGGGAGCGGCCACTTACGGCGTGCAGACCTACGCCAGCGCGCGTTCCCAGTTCCTACTGGAATCCCTGTTGAAGGGGTGGACGGCCACCGTCACGGCCGAGCAGGTCGGTCCCCTGTCGGCTCTGCTCACGGTGACCGCGACCCGGGCATAGCGAAGGAGCCAGACGATCATGACCGCACTCCCCCAGCGCGTGGCCACCGGCGCCCGCGCCCCCCTCGTCCAGGTCGACGAGCAGACCCTGCGCCGTGTCCACGCTGGACTGACCGTGCTCACCTACAGCAACCGGACCCGACGCCTGGCCATCCTGGTCATGGGAGAGGCCTGGATCCAGGGTTACGACGTCCACCCGCACGACACCGGCACCCGGATCGCCATCGTTCTAGAGGACCGCGTATACCCCGGAGCCGATGGCCGGATCGAGTTGGACGAGGAACCTCGTGGTGGTGTGTGGCGATGGAGCGATACCGGGGACCGGCTGGAGGCCGACCCCGACGACGCCGAGGGCCTGGTCGAGGCGATCGACGCCCGACTGCGCAAGCACCTACGCACAGACGCCGTGCGGTACTGGCCGTGAGCGCTACCGTAAAGGCCATGCCGACCGAGCCCACCGTGCAGCCTGGACTCTTGCCCGTTCCCGACCCGGACGCCGACGTCCCGGTCATCGCGATGGACCTGGGCAGTGACGCCCCCGCGCTGGCCGCGTTCCTCACCGACGAGAGTCGTGCCCAGTTACGCACCGCCGCTCTCGAAGAGTTGCGCACGATCGGGCTACACCCAATCCCGCCGGGCGCCTACGTACCCGGGCCGGTCGCCGGCCGGGGATGGTCGGCCCACCTCACCCCCGGCCGCCTGGAGATGCGCTCCCCCGCCCGTCTGGTCTACGACGGGGAACTCGCGAGCTGGCCGGCTTTCGCTACGGCGGTCCAGGCCAACGGATGGGTCCTGTTCTACGCCGGGCACATCGAACTTGGCCTTGGCGCCAATGTCGTCCAGGCCATGCGCCAGGCCGTCGACCATGGCGACGTCCTGGGAGGAGTCGTCCCGGCTCACTGGACACCCCTCAGCTGACCCCGGACTGTCCCTGTCCAACAGGCTCAGGACTGGTAGTACCAGGGGGCTCGCGCCCCCTGGACCCCCCGCTCCGAGCGGGAACCTGGCGCGACACCGGATGTGTGAATGACCCAGGAAGCGCGCGCCAGAACCCCGCACGGTCCAGGTTGGCACGTGGTTCTGTGAGTAGCCCTGACCGCAGTGGTCGAGCACCCCGAAACCAGTACCCGTCTTTCGGAAGACCCTCCGTGCGCGACTGACTTGCATGAACAGAACTTCAGAGGCGATCCCCAAAACAGTGGTGCTAGCAAAATAACTTTGCTAGCATTGTTGTAAAGCTAGCAAGGAGGTTGAAGTGACCGACGTCAACGACCTGCGCAACCAGCTCGCCGACGCCTACGCCGACGCGGAGACTCACTGCGCCCCCTATGGCGCGGCTGTGGACGAGTCCAACGCGGCCAAGCGCCGCGCGGCCGAACTCCGCCAGCACGCGGAGAAGACGCCTCGCATCCTGGGGATCTTCCCCGGACGTGCGTCTCGTGTCCTGATCACCGAGGCCGAGAAGGCCGAGGCCCAGGCCGCCGAGGCGTCCGAACGCGCCAGGTCACTTAGCAGCAAGGCCGCCGAAGTGGGCCTGCGTGTCCACGACCTGGAGCGCCAAGTGGAAGCCGCCGAAGCTGCGCTGGAAGCCGAAGTCGAGGCCGATGACCTCGTGTTCGCGGACCTGAACCGCGAGAACCAGCGCAGCGCCCTGGCCGCCCAGCGCGTCCACGACGCGGTCGAAAGCGACCAGCTCACCGTGGAGGGGGCCTACGCCGACGACGGACTCATCCGCACCGAGGTCTACGACCGGGCGTTGCGCCAGCTGGAGGCCGACGACGGCCTGTTCTACGGCTGGGAAGACCCCGAGGCCGCCGAGTCCGCACAGGAGGGGGAGATCGAGGCCGGCGAGGACGAGGGCCCCACCGGTTCCACCGATGACGGCTACGCCGAGGCCGAGGCCGACGCCCGCGCCGACCAGTTGGAGGTGATGTACCTGGACCGCAGCATCGACACCGGCGAGCGCACCTACCAGGAGGTCTACACCCCCGAGGGACACATCCGACAGCACCTGCTCTCCGGCGAGGAGCCCGAGCAGGAGACCGAACGAGCCCAGGAACCCGAGCCCGCCCGTGAGCGCGACCGCAGCGACGGGTTCGACATCGAAGAACCGTTCTAGCGAAGGAGCCAGCATCCACGACGACGAGCTGACACCCGAGGAGATCGACGCCATCGAATGCCGACTTCTTGAAGGCATTGTTCACGGCATCGACGGCCCCTACACCATCGACGAGGTCGCCGCTCTGTTCGGCGTCGACCTTCCGCCCACTCACTGACCGGCCCGGGGCCGGACACCGGTCCGGCCCCGCCCCGAAGGAGAACCTGACATGTTGCGTAACCCCTGGGCCTCACCCCTCCACTTGCTCCCCCTGACCGGCGCCGACACCACCGACGTCACCACCATCGCCCACCAGGTCTGGGACGAGACCAAGGTCGAACTGGTGGCCGACCACCTGGCCATCACCGCTAACTCCCGGAACCAGCGGGACCTGATCGTGCGCAGGCTACGCACGATCGGCTACATCACCCGCTCCAGCGACATGCACTTCGCGAGCGTGCTCGGCCGAGATGCCAACCACCCCAGTATCCGCGCCCTGACTGCCGAGGAGCTGGACGAGCGCATCACATACCTGACCGCCCTGCGCCAGCAAACCACCACCGCTAACCAGCAGTAGAGGAGAACCACACCATGGGACTGTTCACCCGACGCACCCAGACCGACCCGACCCGCACCGAGCGCCCGGTCATGCCGCTGACCGGAACCGACATCGACCAGATCACCGCCAGTGTGCGCCGCGCCAGCGACCAGGCCACCATCGAGGTTCTGCACGGCCACATCCAGGTCCGCGACCTCATGGCCTCGATGATCAGCGAGCGCCTAGCCGCCAACGGCTACGTGATCACGCGCTCCGACCCCTACAGCTTCGTTGTGGTCGGCTGGCGCCCCACCCCCGGACAGGCCCTGACCGTTCAGGAGATCGACGAGCGCGTCGACCTGCTTCTGCGGATGCGCCAGCAGGCCATGGCCGCCAACCACCTCACCGCCTCCATCGAAGCGGAGTAGGAACTCCACGCGCCCCTCACCGCCACCGCAACGACCCGGCACAACCCTCACGAAGGAGCCACACGTGACCGTCCACCCGACCCTGACCGCCGCCAGCCTCCTGGTCGATCAGGCCGCCACCGACTCAGATCCCGACCTGAACACCGCCGCCGACATCGCCGGGGCCCTGGCCTGGGCCACCCTGCGCGCGAACACCACCACCGCCCAGGTCCGCGCCTGGCTGGCCACCGACATGAGCGAGCCCCACGGCATCCTCGTGCGCCACGGCACACCCGGCTCCTACACCAGCGCCAAGGCCCTGGCCGCCTACACCGCCCTCCCCGAGCGCACACGCGCCGCGATCACCGACCGCATCGGCGACGCCCTCA
Organism: uncultured Nocardiopsis sp.; assembly: GCA_937957845.1. Classification (GTDB taxonomy): domain Bacteria; phylum Actinomycetota; class Actinomycetes; order Streptosporangiales; family Streptosporangiaceae; genus Nocardiopsis. The sequence goes on along the minus strand of CALGOD010000580.1, from coordinate 8,215 downwards.
CCGACGCCGAGCTCGGCGCCGACGAACCGGTCAGCTACGACTACCACGCCGACCCGCGCCCCCAGTGGCACGTACGCCTGCGCTGGCCCAACAACACCATCACCAACGACCACATCAAGGCCGACAACGCACAACGCGCCATCGAGCGCGCCAAGTGGAACTGGCCCACCGCGCAGGTCCTCCACGTGGCCCACGACGACGAATACGCGGAGTGGCTCGAGCACTGGGACGACTACCACAGCATCTTCCCCAGCCGCAGCGAACTCGAATAACCCTGCGACACGTGGCCCACGGGCGGCCCGCCACCACCACGGTGACGGGCCGCCCGTCGACGTTGCACCACACCCCGCCCGCGCTACCCCTCCGGGCCCCGCTCCATTTCTCTGGGCGGAACGGACGCCACCGCGTACACGTGCACGAACCCCTCCCGGCGTCGCTTGACCATCCCCGTGGACACGGGCACCGCAACCCCGGCGCGCATCTGCTCCACCAACCGGTCGATGTCGGCGCGCTCCCCCTCGAAACGGATCTGTACGTGCATCAGGACGCCCCGTCCACCACCAGAAGCGCCTCGCCCTGGTCCACGCTGCTCTGCGCGCAGTCAAGGGAGCCGGCCATCGCGATGAGCCGTTCACGCACCGCGTGGCAGTCGGCCAGCGCCCGGTGGCCACCGCCCAACGGCTGCCAGGTGTAGTCACCGTGGTAGTCGTCGAAGGCGCCGAACCAGGCCGCGTACATCTCCATCGCGCACTCCCACCGCGACCGGGCCCGCACCGGTTTCCAGTACCGGGCCACCGCGTCCCGCGGCTCGGGCCCCAGGGCGCGCGCGGCGCGCAGCACCTCGTTGAACAAGATCGTGTCGCAGTCGAACGCGGAGTTGTAGATGACCACCCGGCGGCCGTTCAACACCGACCACAGCCTCTCGGCCAGCTCCGCGTAGGTCGGTGCCCCCGCCAGCACATCCGGAGTCAGCCCGTGCACGGCCGCCGCGCCGGCCTCGATCTCACACCCCGGGTTCACCAGGGTGCCCAGCAGCACCTGGCCGCGCCGGTCGGTGACCGCGATCTCCACCAGGTAGCCGTTCAGGCCCGTGGTCTCCGTGTCCAGGATGACCGTGGCCGGATCGTCCAGGATCTCACGCGCCCAGGCCGCGGCCTCTTCCCGGTCCCGGCGCCGAGCCGTGGCCCAGGCCTTGGCCTCCGCCGTCATCACGCAGGAGTAACACCGGCGCAGAGAATCCAGCTCGTTGGGATGGTCGACGACCTCATGGCAGCCGGCGCAGGTACGGGCCTGGCGCTTGCGTTCCTCGATCGCCGCCTTCTGCGCGTCGGTCAGCGCCCGCTTGGGCACCGCCTCGCGCACGTCGTACAAGTAGGTCTGCTTCCAGCCGTGCCGGTAGTAGCGGATGACCCCACGGATCGGACCGCCCGGCCGCAGCGGCACCGGCCGATCCTCGCCCGGCTCAGCAAGCTGGGCACGGGTGAGCAGATGCGCGGGCGCCTGCCCCCACTCATACCTGCGCGCCGCCTCCACCTGAAGTTCGGTACGGATCCAAGCCCGCCGACGCCGTGCGTACTCCACCGCCGCCGAGGTCCAGCGGCCCGTCGAGCGCGGGCCCAGGACAAGCCCGGCCTCCACCGCCCGCTTCCACTCCGAACGGCTCAGCCCCGCCCGCGCCGCCGCCTGGTACGGCCCGTAGTCCGCGCGCTCGCCCAACTGTCCGCCCTTCTCCTGGTCGTGGTCAACATGGGACCGACCGTAGCCGCCGCCCGCGTGCAAAACAAGCAGTCGCACGAAACCGAAAACACCTTCTAACAAGGGGATTCGCGCGCGTAGCCGGGATAATTTATGTAGGCAAACTTAAATCTGACCGGCGCGCGCAGCCACACCAAGCAGGGGCTCACCCTCCGTCCTGGACTGTGACCGCCCCGTTCCTGGTCTCGGGCAGACGGACCCGCGCGAGTGCGTCCCGGTACACGTCGCCCGGCGTGAGCACGCCTGCGGCAAGCCGGTCGTACTCCTCCCACGCCCCCGGATCCTGGGCGCGGTGGACCAGGTCCGGATGCCGGTCACGCCAGTCGACGAGCGCCGCCACAGCCGGGGCCGAGTGCTCCCAGCACCGCGCCACGGTCCGTTCCAACAGGTGAGTCGCCACCCGCGCGGTCACCGACCCTCGCCACGCCGCACCCCGCTCTCCCGAACCGCTGCCCGGCCAGCGGGAGACGGGCACCATTTCCCGGTCCACCACCGGCACCGGCCCGTCCAACCAGCCCCGGCCCCCGAGTTCGGCGACGATCGCCGCCTCCACCAGCGCATCCACCGTCGGCCGTACACCGCCCGCGAGCACCTCGGTCTTGAAACGCCGCCGCAGCGCACGGCGCCGACGCGCCTCCGCCGGCGCCAGCGCACTCAACGGGACGTCCGGGTCCACGCCCTCCCCCAGGAGATGTCGCCGCAGCCGGTCGCCGACCAGCCGCCGCAGGCGTCGCTTCTCCGAGAGCACGGCCTCTTGGACGGTGTCGGCCACGTGCTCCGCTGTGCGGATCGTCGTCTGCTTCTTGGGCTCCATACGCCCATCTTCGCAGGTACCAAAGATTGCAAACATAAATCGACCCGATCCGCCCCGGACCCGTGGTATTGATCTACGACGTAAAGGTCGCGTGCGTGTCTGTGCTGGTCAGGCCCGGTTGAAGATTCCCAACCCGCGTTGAGGCAGGTCAGGGACCTCGATCATCCGTTTTAGTTCTGGTTGTCGCGCCACCCCGCGCACACCTTGCCGCGCAAGTCGTCATGCTTCACGGGGAGGAAGGCCTGGGTGACCTTCACCCACTGCTCGCAGGCCAGGCACCTCATCCTGCCGTTGCGCCGCTGGTTGGCCACGGTCTTCGTGTGATGGTCGGGGATGGTTCCGCTGGGTGAGGAGCCGCGGCATTCCTTGAGCCGATACCCCCAAGACCAGGACGACGTCTGGTTGATGTAGTGCTTCTTGCGCAAGCCGTCCTTGCGCTTGCCGATCTTACGGTCGCAGTAAGGGCACATCCTGTTCCTCCTGGTCAGTCGTTGAGCATGGCCAGCAGCAGGACGCCGCAGAAAATGAAGAACGCCGTAGCCGGCCAGGAGGAAAACTGGCCCTTGAAGTTGCGCGCGGTCACACAGACCTCCAGGGGAAGGGGGAAGGAACATCACTTAAGTACCATCGACTGGTGACACTCCGCAGGCGCTGGCCGCAAGCGGACAACCCCTTAGGCGCCTCCGGCGGGGGCCTCGGGAATCGAGGATGGGGAAGGAAGACGAGTCAGGTGCGCCTCTGCTGAGGTTGAGGTTCTGGGCGGCGTGCCCCCCTCCCCGCACCCATCGGCGGTCAAAGACCAGCACACCGAGTCCGGCACCGCCACCCCTCCCGGGCACCGCGCGGCTGCGGCTTCCGCGCCCACTCGTTCCTCGCGGCCGCTCCACCCGGTCCACGCGCCACCCTCCCGGGGCAGGCCTCGCTGCGCTCGGTGGCACCACCGGCCCCGGCGCGCTCGCACTACGTGCGCCGACGGATGAGGGGATGGAGCCCCACCACGACCCCCGGCGTGCGCGGAGCCGCGCAGTCCTGGACTACCGGGTCCCGCGCCGAGAGGCCGGATCCCGCCCGGCCTGCCAGGTCCCGAGCGCCTCGGCCGAGACCCGAGCGTACTTGGCCAGCGAAGCCACCGAGGTGTGCCCGGAGTAGGCCATCAGGGTCGCGGTGTTCGCCCCCTCCTCCGCCGCGTGGGTGAGCGCCGAGTGCCGCAGCTGGTGGAGCGTCGCCCCGCCGGCCGCCGCGGCGAACAGCTCCTCCGCCCGCCGGTAGGAGAGCCGGGCCCGCCCCGTGGCCGGGTCCAGGTCCTGCGGCGGCAGCTGCACCCGGGCCCGCCGGTCGGTGAGAAAGACCGGCCCCTGGGCGCGGCCGCCGAGCAGGCGCGGCAGCAGCCGCGCGGTACCGGTCTGCCAGGTGATGATGTCGACGGCGCCGCCCTTGCGCCGCACCCGCGCCCGCCGGTTGGCCAGGTCGAGGTCGCCCACGTCCAGGGCCAGGACTTCGCCGGCCCGCGCGGCCGACTCGTACAGCAACCGCCACAACACCCGCTCGCGCAGCGCCACCCCGTCGCGGCCGAGCAGCTCCTGGACCACCGCACGCGACAGCGCCCGGGTGCGGTCAGCCGGCACCGGCCGCGAGCTGAGCCGCCGCAGCGGATCGCCGACCAGCCAGCCCTGCTTGGCCCACCAGGCGCACGCCGAGCCCAACGCCCGCAACCTTGCGTTGACGGTGTTGGCCGAGGCGCTCCCCCACCGGTCGGCGAACCAGGCCGCGACCCGGTCCGCGCCGGTCTCGCCCGCCAGGACGTCGAGGCCGGAGGTCGCGCCGAACTCCTTTTCCAACGCCGTCAGCGCGATGGCGTAGGCCCGCTTGGTGTTGGCGTTGCCGATCCCGGCGAGGAACGCCTCCACCGCCTCGTGCAGCGTCCGGACCGGTGCGCGCTCCGTGGCGGGCAGCTTGACGATGTTGTCCACGGCCTCTCCCCTCTATCGCAGATAACCATGGTGTGTCGCCCCGCCGAGCGGAGACATCTGCCCAGGTCGCTGACCACGCTACCGCAGATAATCAGCCATTATCCGCGACAGACTTGCCAGGGTGTATGAGGAGGCATACAGTCAAGATGTACGAAGTTAAATACACCTTGAAGGGAAGCTCTCCATGAGCACACACCCCGACGCCCACATTGACGCCGACCCCACCCTTGCCGAGATCCTCACCCCCCAGGAGATCGACTTCCTCCGCGTGGACGCCCGCGGCCTGACCAACGCCGCCGACATCCTCGCCCTGGCCCTCATCGACATTCGTGCTGGCCGCTGGGACCAGCGCGATGACACCGACTTCGGCGACCACACCGTCCCCGGCGCCGGACAGCGCCAGCTCATGCAGAACGCCCTCCTGGCCGCCGACGAACTCCTCCCCCGGGTCGAGGCACTCCGGGCTTGGGCCTTGCGCGGACTCCGTGAGCACCACGGCGTCTCCCACGCCGACATCGCCGCCATGCTCGGTGTCCCCCGTTCCACCGCCCAGGCCCGCTGGAACGCCATCGAGCGGCGCCGCCCGGACCTGTGGGACTGGGCCCGCGGCATCGAGGAGAACTCGAACGTGTGCGACACCGAGTCCGTCGGCATCATCGTCGAGTACGCAGACGGCGACATCCTGATCGCCGACCGCACCACCACCCCCTGGGGCGCCGCCTGCCCGGCCGGCCACGCCGAAGGCCACGGACACCCCGCACCGAAGCCCGGAGCGCCGGACCAGCCCGCTCACCGCGCGGCCGCGATCGGGGAACTGGCCGAGGAAGTCGGCCTCCGGGCCAGGCCCGAGGACCTGGAACTGGTCGCCCACGGCTGGCGCGACAACCGATGCGGCCGCGAGCTGCGCCCCGGAGCCCCCGAGGGGCACTGGTGGAACGTCTACCGCACCCGGTTGTGGACCGGCGACGTGCAGGTAGCCCCCGACGAGGTCACCAACGCGCGCCGCGTCACCCCCGAGCAGCTTCAGGAACTGGTCGAGCGCACCATTGACCTGGCCCACGGCCGCATCACCGAGGCTGAGTTCCGGGCACGGCCCGGGATCGAGCCCGTCTGGGTCCAGTGGCTCAGGGACGCCGGATACGTGCGTGTGGCCAACCCCGACCTGGACGCCATCGAGGCCCTGGCCGCCATGCCCCCCGCCGACGTCGAGGAGTCCTGATGTTCCTGGTCCTCAGCTACGCGCTGCCCGCCATCGGCGGTCTCGCCCTGGCCGCCCTGCTCGCCCGCTGGGTCGTGCGCGCCATCACCCGCACCGATGGCGCCTCTGAAGCGGACCCGCTGCTCGCCTCCTACGACCTGCACCGCCAGGCCCGCGAGACCGGCGACGCCACCACACAGAGCGCCGCGCAGGCCGCCGAGGCCCTGGCCGCCGCGGCGAAGCTGCTGCCCCTCCCCGGTATCGCCGGAACGGTGCGCACCTGGCTGGCCAACCCCGAGCTGGACATCCCCCGCCAGCTGCTCACCCACCACGGCACCGACACCGCCTACCAGCACGCCCAGGTCCTCGCCGACCTGGCCGAGCACCCGCAACGCCAGGAGTTCACCCGCTTGGTCCAGGACGCACTGGACCGAGCGGAAGCACCGAAGAGGGCCCAGCGCTGACCGATGCCCCGAGGCCGCACGGAGAACTCCGTGCGGCCTCAGATTTTTGGCACACGGACGGTAGACCAGCGGCCGAACAGCGGGATGTCCTGGAATCCTGGAAGGCATGCAGCTCCCGCCCCTCCCGGGCTTGACCGCCTACGCCGACGAGTCCTTCCTCGAAGACCGCGCCCACGGCTACTACGTCGTGGCCACCGCGGTGGTCGGCCCCGCACACCTGGACCACGCCCGCCAGGTGATGCTCGACCTGCGCGGCCGCCGCACGGGCAAGACACACTGGACCGAGATGGACACTCAGCAGCGCAAGCACGCCGCGACCTGTGTCGCGGGGATCGAGGGGATGCACATCGTGGCGGTCGGCACTCCCGTGCCGCCCCGGCGCCAGGAACGCGCCCGCGCCCGCTGCCTGGAGCACCTCGTGCCCGAGCTGCACGGGTACGGCGTCAACACCCTGGTCATGGAGGCCCGCACGCCCGGCCTGGACCAGCGCGACGTCCACGCCGTCATCGGCGCCCGCCGCGCCCTGCCCAAGGGCACGGCCTTCACCGTGAAGCACACGGTCGGCGCGGCCGAGCCGCTGCTGTGGGTGGCCGACGTCTTGGCCGGAGCGGTCCGGGCCAGTCGCCACAACGACCCGAGCTACCGGGCCATCCTCGCCGAGCGCATCTACGACTTCGACGTGGCCACCGGCTGCTGACCGGCCCCAGACATGCGCCGAGCCAGGCTCCCGGTCTGCCCCAGGCCACCTGGCTCTACTTCCGGGCCCCCACGGGGCCCGACACTTCGAGGATAGGCGCTGGCACCTCACCCCGCAACGACCCCGCAGGCGTCGCTCCCGGGAGCCCCAAAGGCCCGGCTACGGCCCGAGAGCCGAGACCGAGTCGCGAAACGGATATGGAGGCCCATAAGGCGTATGGCCGGAAACGGTCATCAGAAAACCTTGCTAGGCACGCCAGAAACAGGCCCACGCGGTTTCTGTACCTGATATTAATAGAGGTATGAGTACTGAGGAGAAGCGTCCGGGCCGCCCGAGCAAGGGGCCACGGAAGTCGCGCATGTTCCGGTACCCGTTCCCTTTGGACGCGGCCTTGAACAAGGCTGCCCAGGAGGGAAAGTACGCAGACGTGCAGGAACTCATGATCGAGGTGCTGACGGAAGCCATGCGCGAGCGCGGCTACCTGTCCGATGACCTGGATGAAGAAGAGGGACGTCTGCTCAGCGCCTAGAAATACGTGAAGCCCGGCGCCAACCGGGCTTGCTCACGTCAGAAGGTCAGTCGGAGATCGCTTCCGCTCGCCAAAGCCCGCGATCTCCTGTCACGAAACAGCTAAAACACCAGGTCAGAACTAGCGCCAACTAGTTGACCAGGACCGAAGAAGAGAGAAAGAACGGAGGTGATCGCTAGGAGCTTCAGGACAACCCTCACCGGGTTGGCCTCTTCACCACCGACGGCCCCTGCCCGCCCTTCAGCGGTCAGGCCCCTTCGGTTTGCCAGAGCGACTCAACGCCCCGACGGGAGCCATCATACTCGACGCCCCCGGGTCTAGTCTCGTATGCCCATTTTCTGGGCAGCAGAACGCGCAGCGCAGCGCTGACCTGCAACTAGCCCCCACCCCTGATACTGCGCACTCCCCCACCTGGGATGAGCTGGTCCGTTGGATCGCGCCACGCCGTGTCGTGCGCGTGGATTCGGACCGAGATCACACCTACGCCGACACGCACGACGTGGCTGCGGGTGAGCCGCAGGTCCCCTACGCCCTGCACCTGACCGACGCCGATCACGAGTACGTGTTCGTGGTGTTCGACCTTGATGTCGGTCGGGGTGGGCAGGCCGCTGTGTGGCGTGACGCCGACACCATCACCACTCTGTTGGCCGACCACGGCCTGGACCACATGGTGTCCCGGTCCGGGCCGGGCGGTGGTGTGCACGTGTGGGTGCCGGTTTCCGGAGAGCAGGGCCTGGAGGCCGGCACCGTGGCGCGGTTGGCCCGCGCGGCCGCCCGCCGCTTGCCGG
>CALGOD010000579.1 GCA_937957845.1 uncultured Nocardiopsis sp. | reverse complement strand
TCACGAGCATGGCGATCACACCGGGGAACATCACCGTCGTCAGTTCCACCCCGGCCGGGGCGTCGGGCATGAGCGACCCGAAACCGACGCCGATCACGAACAGCATCATGACGCCCTGCAACAGGGCCGCCACCGCCCGCCCCACGTCGTGCAGGAACCGCATCAGGTCACGGACCAGCACCACCCTCGCCACGCGCAGGTCGTGCCCCAGCCCACGGTTGACCGCACGCACAGGCACTTGGGTCTCGGTCATTCGGTACCTCCCAGGTCCATGTCCGCGGGGGTCGTACGGAAGAAGGGCAGGAACGGACTGCCGCCGCCACGTGCGACGGCCAAGGCCAGCAGCGCCCCCGCTGTGCCGGTGGCCAGGTCCATGGACAATCGGAACCCACGTCCGCTGGGTAGGGCCAGGTGACCGCGGTAGGGGACCAGGTAGCGCCTCAGTTCGTCCACGCGGCGCTGGACCAGTTGATCGTCCGCGCCGAGCCGGGCCAGGGCGGCGAGTTGCCCGGCCTTCCCGAACAGCAGGTCACCGCGCACCGTCAGCTGCGGCAGTCCCGCTCTGACCAGTGCCGGGAGCGCCTCTCTCAGGCGGTCGTCCTCCCGATGGGCGAGTACCTCGTCGACGACCAGCGCCAGCCCCAAGCCGCCGGCCTCGATGTGCGGAAGCCCGCGTACTCCGCGGTCGTTGATGACGAGCGCGTCGTCATCGTTGGTGATGCACTGGTCGAGGTCTCGGTGGACCGCGCGCAGGGCCAGGTCGAGGCAGGCCGGGTCGGACGTGTGCTCGTGGAGTCGGAGGTAGAACAGGGCGGTTCCGGACCATCCCCGCATGAGCCCCGCCTGTAGATCCGACACCGGCCCCTCGGGGCCGGGCCTCTTCCCGCTGGTCACGCAGTCCCCGACCTGGTTCGCCAGTTCCAACGCCTCGTCGCGGTAGCGGGAGTCGTCATGGCTCTCGGCGAAGTGGAGGAGGGAGGCACCGATACCGGAGAGGCCGGAGAACAGGGAGACCCCGCCGCGCGGTGCCGCCGAGTGCCGGTCGAGCAGCTGGGCGGCCTCCTCCTGGTGCCCCAGGCGGTCGAGTACGTAGGCGATGCCCGCCACCCCGTCATAGAAGCCCGGGTTGAGGCGTCTCTCCCGGCGCGCCGCGGAGATCAGCCACTGCTCGAACTCCGGTCTGCGTCCATGGCCGCAGACGTCCAGCGCCCACAGGACACCGGCGGCGCCGTAGGCGAAACCGTAGCCCCCGGAGACGAACTGCTGGATGTCCCCCGGAAAGAGGCGGTCCTCTCGGGCGGGGGTCGCCGACTCCACCACCGCGGCGGCCAGCCTCGCCTCCAGTTCCGCGGGGGACGCGGCTTCGGGAACGGGTTCCGGTTCGGGGTCGCTTCCGACCGCCAGCCGCTCGGCGGTCTCGCGGATCCACTCGGGGGAGACCGGGAACTCCCGCTCGACGATGCCGACGTACTCCTCCGCTTTGGCCGGGGCCAGACCCGTGATGGGGGCGAACGCCAGGAATGACGTCAGGCGGAGCATGGCGAGTGCGTGCTCATCGATGCCCGTGTCCTGACGGTGCGCCGTGGCGAAGCCCGGAGCGCCCAGTCCGGGACGCCACCCCTCTCCGATCTCGAACGCCTGCTCGAAGTCGATGACCGTCACCTCGTCGTCCGGGCCGACCAGCACGTTGTTCATGTGCAGGTCCCCGGCGACCATCCCGCGTTCGTGGACCTCCGCGATGATCTCCTCGACGCGGCGCAGTACCTCCAGCAGGCGGGCGGTGAAATCCGCGACCTCCTCCTTCGAGGGGTCGGCCTTGACCACCCGGGGGTGGTACGCGGCGCACCATGAGTACAGCGGCAGGCCCTCCCGGTACTCCTGTACCAGG